>CALXUY010000061.1 GCA_944391805.1 uncultured Clostridia bacterium | reverse complement strand
GGGGTTCCAACCCCAACATATACATGAATTTTGAGGCAGGAATGCGATTCGCCGCCCTGATTTCATTTTTTCGCTGTTGAATCGCAAAATTTAATACTGGGAACTAATTTTTAGAGGTTCCCTTAATTGAAACCTGTTCCGGCGGTGAACGATACGACCTTGGAATGATGTGCCACAGCTTTCAAATCCGAACCAGTGATAACACCAACCTTATCACCGGACAATGATTCAAAGCACAGCTTTGCTCGCATATCCTGCAATTTCAATGTCCTTCCACGTGTCCAATCCACTTGGAAACCTGAAGTCCTTGAATTACCGTTATCGACGCCCGGACCGGTATTCGCTACACTGGTACGGAACTGCGTCGCAGACCGGCGCTCTCACTAACCAACGAAAAAATAGTTCACAGCTATCTAAAAAAAGAGTAGAGTCGTGTTTTTTTCGCACACTCATCACATTGCAAGGGCTACGATTTTCGGAACATTTTTATAAAGTCGTTACCATTTGCTATGCTTTTAAAAGCCAAAAGAGAGCCTCTATTTCTTGTGGTAGAAATAGAGGCTCTCACCTTTCATAAATTGGATTTGCCCTTTGTTATGCTTTTATATTTTTGTAAATACGATGCTTCAATTTCGGCAGGCGGCTTAAAAATGCAAACGCCGATGAGGTCTGCAATTGTAGTTATAATAATCAATACACCTGTTCACCGTCTCGTCAATTTCTTCGGACGCTGTCATCTGCGGACATATTTTTGAATATCAGAGACGCAGACCAGGAGCAGACCATGCCATGTGCTGCACCGCTTTGTACGCACAGACATTTCTCAAAGCAGGGGCGCCTGTGCTCTGGCCTTAAGGCGTCATTGGCGGCTTTTTCCGCTTTTTACAGATCAGCAGGACGCCGGCCAGCACAAGTCCGGCGGCCATGACAGCGGCCGTTCCGAATTTGAGCAGGGATCGGCAGCCGCCCGTGTTCGGCTCTCCCTCCTGCGTGTCGCTTTGCGGCGGCTCGGCTGTGGTGTCGTTCGCCGGCTCGGTTGTGCTTGCGGGAGCATCAGTAGTTGGCGCGTCGGTGTCCTCTCCTCCGGGAGGCGGCATGATAATTACATCGTCGTCATCGTCGGGATCGATCGGTTCTCCTGTAATCCCTTGATCCTCCTTTTCGCTCTCATCGCCCGGTTGAGTTGTGACGGCATCGGTCACTTTGATCTCGATGTCGGAAAACGTGATGCCCTTGTTGGAAGCAAAGAAGCCCCAGTCCATCCCCTCCGCGCAATACACACGGTTGACAGCGGTCTTTTCCCCATTGATATAAAGGGCGATGATCTCGTTTTCCACCACAACCTTGAGCGTATACTCCTTGCCCGGTTCAAACCGGAAGCCGACCTTGGAGCCGACCCGCTCGGCCACACTGGCACCGGCATTGTCGATGGTATTTCCGTCAAACTGCACGCGGCTGTTCTGGGCATTGATCATGATATACATCGAATCGCCGTTCACACCGTTGCTTCCAAAGGCAAGGCCGCCCTGCGTAAAGTAATGGTCGACCGTCACGGTACAGGTCATCATCATGGTCTCTGGCAGCAGCCCCATGCTGACATACGCATTTCCGCTGGCGGCGTCCTGCCGCAGAGTCAGGCTGTTTCCTGCCTGTGTCACATTTCCGGTCTGCCGTACCGGAACAAAGCCGTATGTCTTGTTGAAATACTCGTAATAGGTTGTGGGCATATCGAGCGCCAGCGTACCATCGGCCTTCTGATGAATTTCAAACACCACCAGATTGCCGCCCCAATCGTAAATGCCGGAGTCCTTCATGTTCCGCTTTCTGCCAAGCCATGCGCAAAGGTAGTTCTTGCCGTTCAGCGTGCCGGCCTTTGCCGCGTAAAAGGTGAAGCTGTCGCTGCTCAGAACATTATCTGCGGGATCGGTATACGGGCCATAGATCGAATCGCTCACCGCGTAGTAGGTGATGCAGTTCCAACTGTAAAACAGATAGTACCGATCGCCAATCCGAAGAATGTCCGAGCACTCCAGCATATACTGGTGGTTCGGCTCAAACAGATTGCCCTTGAATTCCCAGTTCTTGAGATCATCGGAGGTATACAGCAGCACCACGCCCTGCTCGGTTCCGGTAGCCTCTGTGACACAGCGGCCGGATACCGTCATCCAGTATTCGCCGGCCTCCTCACACCACATCACCTCGGAATCGCGGTAATCCTCCTTGTTATAGCCCTCGGGAGGATAGATGGTGTCCTCTGGAATTTTGGTCCATGTGATCTGGTCCGGGCTGGTGGCGTGCATAATGGCGGTGGTCTGCCCCTCCAGCAGGGTATTCACCCCGGTGTAGAAGCAATGGTAAAGCCCATCCTTTCCAAGAATCACCGACCCGGTGCCAAGCCCGAGGTGATCCTGATCCGCGGGATTGGTAGAGCCGTACACACCCACATTGTCCTGATAATAATACTCATAAAAATTGTCGGTGGTAAAGCTGAAAAAGGGGTGCATGGGCCAACTGTTTGCATCGAGATCGTAAAGATAGTACAGGCGGAGCTGGTCGCCGTCGGTCATCGGCATAACGTCTCCCACCCATGCGCCATACAGGCGTGGGAACAGGCTGGTCACTTTTTTCATGGATGTATCCTCTGCGTGAATCGATAAGCACAGCCCCGAGCCGACGGTAGTCAGAATCAAAACCGCGGCAAGGATCCGGAGCTTAATGCCGAATTTTTTTGTGAAAGATGAAGATTTCATAGGTTACTCTGCTTCCGGGGTAATCAGCGCGATTTGCGTCAGAGCAAATACATAGCCGTTGGACGCCTCGTTTTTCCCGGCCGACCGGATGACGATGGTGTTTTCCCCTTCGGTGAAGGTGACGTTCTCCAGAATCCGCTCATCAATGTTGCCGCTGCCCCAAAGGTCGTAGTCGGTGCAGATCCGTTCATCGTTGACATAAATCTCAAAAATGCCGAAATCTCCGCCATGGAAGGAGGTCAGGCCAAGATCATATACGCCGCCCTCTTTCACATCAATGGTGAGCGTGAGGGTATCTCCGACCTCAACGCCGCCCCAGAAGAGCTGGAAGGTGTGCGTGGGATCCATCCCCTCCTCGGAATCGTACCGGGTAAATCCGTCGGAGAGATCCTGCACAAACAGATCTTCACCCTCGTTTGCCGCCTTGGTTTCATCCAGCAGGAATCCGGCCTGATAGGTCACCTCGTCGCGCGGATCCTCGGGTGTACTAGGATCGTCCGGATCCTCGGGACGTTCAATCGGCGTGGTATCGAAGGAGTTCACCGTCAGTTGAACGGTGCGGATGGCAAACGCATAATTGGTGGAAAATTCATTCTTTCCCTTTACGCGGAATATCAGCTCGTTTTCACCTGCATCCAGCACGCACAGTCCAAGATCGAAGGAAAACGCGCCCGTTTCCTCTGCGGGCTGATAGGAGTCGAGTCCGGCGGTTCCGGCCGTCAGCTTCTGCTCATTGAAATAAACGTCAAAGATACCGAAGTCCTGACCGCAATACAGCTCAATCTTCACTGCATAGGTACCGGCCTTGGCCACCTCCAGCGGAATGGTCAGAGTGTTTCCGACCGCGCCGCCCTGCCAGAAGAGCTGATAAATATCTTCATCGTTGACAAAAATTTCGTCATCGAGCCGGCTGAAATCATTGGAAACATTCTGCAGGAACTTATCGGTCAGAAGTCCGTCGGAACGGGCCTCCTCCAGATAGTAGGCCATTTTGTAATTGATCACATCGCCAACCTCAATTTCGGGCGCATCCGGTTCGTCCGGGGTATCGGTGTCGGTATCGGTGGTGGTCGGCGCTTCCGTTTCGTCTTCCCCATTGGTTGTTTCAGGAGCGGTTGTGCTTCCGGGCGTAGTGCCCGCGTTGGTACCGGCGGGCGGATTATCGCTGCTGCCGCAGGAGGTCAATGCCATCATCAGTGCGAGACAAGCTGCAATCAGAGTAAACATCAGTTTTTTCATGATAACAAACTCCTTTGAATATGATTTTTCACTTCTTCCCTCCCGTCGGAGAGATTGGGTGTGATCCGGAGCCGCAGCCGACACGTCGGAAAACCGGAAATTCCCTCGCAGATACAGGCAGCAGACTTGCGTGGGCAATTCTACCATGGATCATCCCGAAATATCGCAGGCGATTTATCCAAAATCACTACCGTTCAAGAACATCATAACACATGGAAAAAGGAAATCTCAATAGACAAATTCGCGAATAGTGGAAAAAAAGAATTTAGTTTGACTCGAATATGGAAATATTTAACATATTAGAAAACTGCAAATTGAACTGATTTTTTCCTATTTGTGAAGTTTCCGGTATGTGCTGGGGGTCATGTTCTCATGATAGCGGAAAAATTTATAAAAAAGCTGAACATTGTCGAACCCCACCGCATTGCCTACCTGCTCCACACTCATGCGAGAGGTGGAAAGCAATTGCTTGGCCGTGCTGATTTTGACCTGGTTGATGTAGCGCTTGATGGAGATATCATAATGCTTGCGGAACAGCTTGGACAGGTAATCTCGGCTGTAGTTGAACTGACGGCAGAGATCATCGATTTCCAGTGGCAGATTGATATTCTCATGAATATAATCGAGAACACGCTGCATATTCAGCTCGCCGTTTTCGGCCGTTTCCTGTTCCATCGCGCGCAGCTCATACAGTAAGGTCATGAAAATAGCGTCACTTTCCACATTTTCCGGCCGTTTTGGATCGTACAGCATGTTCATTTTTTTGAGCAGTTCATAAACGAACAGGATATTGCCACCCAGATGTGCCTTGATCAGCATCCGCTCCTCAAGCAGGTCCAGCGAACCATCGAAGGCCACTGAATAAAAGGAACAGGGTGTCCGCGATTTCCGTGCCGCGGATATCGAGCAGTACTCTGGCATGAGCAGGTATTCGTTTTCCCGGATGTCAAAGCACTGGCGGTTCACAGTCAGGTGTACACTGCCTCCGGTTACAAAAATCATCTCCTTTGCGGTCAGAAAACGATCCCTGTGTATCCAGCCTGACTGCACGCTGGTATAGCTGACATGGCGCACGCTCAGCATCCCAGAGCGCCCGGTTTTGTCATAATTTGCCCCGCTTGGAATATAAATCATCATTCATTTTCTCCACTTACTGCATTTTTTTCTATTGAGAAAAATTGTGCTGTTCGGTATAATAATATCACAGGCAGCGAAAAAAGTCAACTCTTTTTATTTAGAAAGGGGGGATTTCTTTTGAATCGAAAACCCATCTTTGTACATAACCGCTATCTGGTGCTTCCAATCGGGAAGCATGTCAATTCCCGCAAAATACTGATCTGGTCGGATGACAGACTGGTGGAGGACTTTGACCTCCGGCTGGATTACATCAATCCATGCGAGTATGTGTATTACGACCTGAAAAATTTTTTCGGCAAAACAATCGAGCTTGCGGTTCAACCCGAAATGGAGATTCTCGACCGGCAGACAAGTCATCCGCTGCCGCAAAGCAGCCAGAGCCTGAATTACCGGCCACGCATCCATTTCACCCCAAAGCACGGCTGGATCAATGACCCGAACGGGCTGTTGGAATACACCTCTCCCGTGACCGGCAAAAAAACCTACCATCTGTTCTATCAGTACAACCCCTATGACGTGATATGGGGAAACATGCACTGGGGACACGCAATCAGCGAGGATCTGCTCCACTGGGAAGAGCTGCCCATTGCGCTCTATCCGGACGATGACGGAACCATGTTCTCCGGCAGCGCCATCATCGACTATGAAAACCGCACCGGGCTGAAGCAGGGGGATGAACACGTAATTCTGCTCTATTATACCTGCGCGGGCCACACCAGCGTCCGCTCGACCGGTAAGCCCTTCATCCAATGCCTCGCCTATTCTACCGACGGTGGCATCACCTTTGAGAAATACAAAAACAACCCGGTTGTCCCGCATATTGCTGAGGACAACCGGGACCCCAAGGTGATCTGGTGTGAGGAGATGGGGCGTTACCTGATGGCGCTTTACCTCAACGATTCCAATTTTGCCATTCTGGTATCGGACGATCTGCTTCATTGGGAGCATTTGCAGAATATAGTCATTGAAGGTGAGGCAGAGTGCCCGGATATTTATCCACTTCAGGTGGACGGCAACCCAAATCAGCGCAAATGGATTCTCAGCGGTGCCTCTCACCTCTATGTGGTATGCGAGTACCGCAACGGACGCTTTGAGATTGTGCAGAGCCCGCGCCGCCTGCACTACGGAAGAAACCACTATGCCGCACAGACCTTTTCGGACGTGTCGGACGGCAGACGCATTGGCATTGCCTGGAACCGGGAGCTGGAGTTCCCACGCGCGCCGTTTTACGGACAGATGAGCATCCCGTTTGAGCTGACACTACGCTCGCGAAAATCCGAATACGATCTCTGCGCTCAGCCGATTGCCCAACTGCATACGCTGAACGCCGAAGCCTCTGTCCTGCGCAATATTGAATTTACGGCGCAGGAGCCGTGGAGTATGCCGCTGCTCCCCGCTGCGTACCGCATTTATATGGACATGGGGCATTGCGGCAATCCCTTCACCATCAACATTTTCGGCCAGGACGTCTCCGTACAGCCACAAAAAAACCGGATTCAGGTGAAAAACAACACCGTACCTTTGGCTTTTGACGACCGGGAAAAACGCCTGCTGATCCTGGTGGATAGCTGCAGCATCGAGTTGTTTACCGGCGACGGGCAAGCAATCATGACCGCTCCACTGCTCTGCGACTACAACCTCAAGCGTTTGATTCTCTCCTCCGAGCATCCGGTCAGGCTGGAGCTGCTGGAAATTTCCAGGCTTGAGCATACCGTTCATTGAAAAGCGCCCGGCACAAGGCCGCCTCTCCCGGAAGGCTTCCGGCAGAGGCGGGTAGGTGTTCTCTCGCCTGTTCCCGTAAAATATAATTTATACAGAAAGGAAATGAAAATGATGAAACGCACACTGACTCTGCTTCTGGCGCTCCTGATGGTGTTTCTGGCATGTTCGCTTGCTTCCTGCAACAAGCAGGCAGACAATCCAGATGCCGACACAACATCCCCCTCCAATTCATCGGATAACGAAAACGACGGAAGCGGAGACGACTACGATCTGAGCCGCTTTGACGGTATCGATCTGGGCGATGTGACAGAGGTTCACATCCTGAGCCGCGGGCACGAGCGCCACAGAAACGAAATCACCTGTGAGGATTCCTCTGACGAAATTCTGCATTCCATCTATGTCAGACAGCTCACGATTGAGGAAAAGCTCGGCATCAAGCTCATCAACGACAAGGTGGAGGAAACCGACGAGCACGGCGGCCGCGGAGAGCTTCCGGTTCTGGTGAACAGCGGAGACACCACCTACAGCATTTATGCCTCCAGCTACTACGGCTCGAGCAATTTTGCGGTCAGCGGCCTGTTTACCGATCTCTATGATGTCCCCAACCTCGATACCAACCGCAGCTACTGGTCGAGCTATTTTACCGAAAAATCCCAGATCGGCAACAGCCTTTACATGATTACCGGCGACGCGGCCATATCCGCAACCCGGTTTCTGTTCGTCACCTTTTTCAACAAGCAACTGATCAATGACTACGGCATTGAGGATCCCTTTGCGTTGGTCCAGAACAAGGAATGGACCTACGACAAAATGTTCTCTATTGTCAAGGACATCTATGTGGACACCAACAACAACGGGGAGAAGGACGCCGAGGATACCTTTGGTCTGGGCCTGAACAACTACCTCGGCGTGGACGCTTACACCTCCGCTTTTGACCTGATGTGCGTGCGCATCAACGAGGAGAAAAAGGCCGAACTGAGTGTGGATGTGAACAAGTATTCCGATGCAACCAACAAGCTCTATACCCTGTTTTGGCAGACCGACGGCGTGTTGAACAAGCAGGATCCGGATAATCTTGCAAAAATCTTTTCAGAGAACAGGCTGGTGTTCTCCCAGAGCTGGCTGTACAACGTGGAATCCATTGAAATGCGGAATATGAAGAACGGGTACGGCATCATTCCCTATCCGCTGTATAACTCCGATCAGGAGGACTACTACACCTTCGGACATGACCAAATTACCATTTTTGCCGTGCCAAAAACCTGCGTGCATACCGACGCAGCAGGGGCGGTGCTGGAGCTGATGGCGGCCGCCAGCAAATCCACTGTGATCAATCAATACTATGAAATCGCTCTGAAATACCGTTACGCGCCCGATCCTACCAGCTCAGCCATGCTCGACCTGATCCGCGACAACTTCCTGCTGGACACCGGGTGGGTGTACTGTGAAAATCTGGAGCTGGTCTCCCGGATGCTGCGGACACTGATCGAAAACAAGAGCAATAACTTTGCAAGCTACTATGCCAAATATTCCGAGTCGTTTGAGCAGGCCATTGACAAGCTCAACACCGATTTCGGCTTCCCGGAGGGCTGACCCCATGAAAAGGAGTATCCATTGAAAACCGTTGCTTTCGGAGAACTGATCTGGGACGTTTACCCGGACGAGGCAGTCATCGGAGGCGCGCCGTTCAACTTCTGCGCGCACCTTGCGCACCTTGGAGACACGGCATATCTCGCCTCTGCTACCTCGGACGATGAGCTTGGGCGTCAGGCGCTGCAGCATCTCCGGCGCCACGGCGTGCGTTCCGAGCTGATGCAGGTCAACAATCACCCAACCGGCAGGTGTATGGTCACCCTGAATCGGCAGAAAATCCCGCATTTTGAGGTACTGACCGACACCGCCTACGACAACATTGCCCCGACCGACGCGCTGCTGGACGGTCTGCGCAGCATTCAGCCCGACGTATTTTATTTCAACACCCTGATTCAGCGGAGCGCGTGCTCGCGGCACACGCTGGAGCGGATTCTGGACACCATCCGGTTTCCGCAGATTTTCTGCGACATCAACCTGCGGCAGAACTGCTTTGACCGCGATTCCCTGCTGCGCTGCCTGCAATCCGCCACCATTCTCAAGGTAAGCCAGGAGGAGGCGCACTTCCTGCCCGAATGCGGCGTGCTGGAAGCCGGCGACGCACCGGAGATCTTTCCGGCAGAGCTATCCCGCCGTTACCCCAACATCCGGTTGGTTGTTTACACGCTCGGCAGGCATGGATCCGCCGTATACGACGCGGGCAGCGGCGTACTGTACCGCTCGGACGAGCCGGAGAACGTCCCCGTGGTTTCCACGGTCGGAGCCGGGGATTGCTATGGCGCCGCCTTCCTGCACGGATACATGGCCGGGCAGAGCATTCCGGATGCCATTCGCACTGCCACCGAGCGCAGCAATCTGGTGGTGTCACACAAAGAGGCGGTTCCCTTCTGACCGTCGGGAAAGGATGAAAATATGAACAATTGTTTGATGAACGGCGTTTCCACACTTCCCATGCTGACCGACGAGCAATCCCGCACGATCAACGCGGAAAACCCGCGTGGAGAGCGCGGAGCCGGCGGAAGGGCTGCCAGCGTATTGGGACCCGGCCGCAAGGGCGCTCCCTGCATCACGCTTCCGGCGGGCGAGACCGTGACGCTGGCAGAAATCGACGGTACGGGCGTGATCAACCATATCTGGATCACCGTGACCGACCGCACCTCGGACGCCAACCGTTTTGTGCTGCGCGATCTGGTGCTGCGGATGTACTGGAACGGCGAGGAAACCCCGTCGGTGGAAAGCCCACTGGGAGACTTTTTCTGTCTGGGCTTTGGCGAGAGCTACACGGTCAATTCGGCGCTGATCAACGTCAATCCGCTGCGGGGGATGAACTGCTATATCCCCATGCCCTTTGCGGGACACGCGAAAATCACCATCGAAAATCAACATCCGGCCGAAATTGGCGGCTTCTTCTATCAGATTGACTACTGCCTGCGCGACTCCCTGCCCGAGAACACCGGCTTCCTTCATGCAAAATGGAACCGGCAGGCCTGCACCGAGCTTGGCCGGGATTACGTCATTCTGGACGGCGTAAAGGGACATGGGCAGTACATCGGTACCTTTTACGCGCTTTCCACGCTTTCGCGCTATTGGTGGGGAGAGGGAGAGATCAAGGCGTATCTGGACGGAGACACCGATTATCCCACAATCTGCGGTACCGGAACAGAGGACTACTTTGGCGGCGCGTGGAGTTTTGCCACCCACATCAACGGAGAATGTGTGGAAACCACCTTCAATTCCCTCTATCTCGGCTACCCCTTTTATTCGGACAAGGACCGGGCAATCACCAATCCCTTTCACAACCGGGACTGCCCTCCCATGCGGGCCTTTTATCGCTGGCATGTGATGGATCCCATCCGCTTCCGGTCGGACTTTCGGTTGACCATTCAGCAAATCGGAATCGGACACGGCGGACTGTTTGAACGGCAGGATGATGTTTCCACGGTTGCATACTGGTATCAGAACGAGCCGCACACCGCCTTTGCACCGCTGCTGTCGGCCAAGGCACGGCACCCGAGATAAAGGAACAGCAAGCTACCGGCAGTCCATAGAACGATGAGAGGAAACTGCCGATGCATACCAAAGGCTTCAACAGATCCCCGGCAGTTGAAGGGTATGGCTACCGGATATAGTCTGAGCGCCCCGTGGATATTTTCCGCGGGGCGCTCGGGGCAGAGTTAAGGCAACACCGCGCAACAGCAGAAATCGAATTCTGCGTAACGGAACGATGACAAAAAGGACAGAAAGTCCCCGTCTCTGTTCACGCAAGGCGCACGGATTCAGACCGGCAGGCAATGCCTGTC
>CALXUY010000060.1 GCA_944391805.1 uncultured Clostridia bacterium | reverse complement strand
TCGATCAGCTTGACCTTAGGGATATGGTACTGCGAACAGATACGCACGGCGTAAAGTGTTCCGTCCGCGATCCAGTGAAGGAGCGCTTTATCGCAGTATCCGGTCAGGGCGGAGGCTTGCAGGACGGGCAGGTCATCCGGCACATCCGCAAGCAACTCGTCAAGATATCCGGCAAATGCCCGTCTGTCCTCCTCCCGCAGTTCTCTCTGCGGGAGGGTTTCTCATTTTCTGTGGCTTTTCGCAGGTCGTGCGTTGAACTGCCCGGTCGGAATTTCACGCCGCCGCTCCGCGTCGGAGCGCTCGAGGTATATCTGCACATCCTCCATCCGGATGAGATAGGTGTGCGTTTTTGTCCCGCGGTTCACACACGGGATGATGCCCTCATCAAGCATCCATTTCGCTTTGCGTTTGGAGATATGAAGCAGTTTATAAAGCTGCTCCCTTGTGATCTCGTCCGGCTTCATTTGTTTTCTCCGCGTGTTTCTGAAAATCAGCGATACTGCGGATTTATGCGGCATACGACAAGCGATTCGGAGCTTACAAGGTACAGCGCATTCTTGCGCGTGAATATGGCGTCAGCGTCAGTGTCGGGAGAGTGTACCGCCTGATGCGCTCGATGGAGCTGCCCAAAATGTCAACGGACAGGCCAAAGTTCGCCCGTCCCATCCGTCCCGCACGGAAGACAATGCCTGCCGCAATCATCTGAAGCAGCGGTTTTCTCAGGACGCCCCGAATCTGGTCTGGGTCAGTGATTTTACCTATATCAAAGCTGGCGGAAAATGGTGCTATCTCTGCGTCGTCATCGACCTGTTCTCCCGCAAGGTTGTCTCATGGCAGCTCTCGGACAAGGCGGATACCGCTCTGGTCATGAACGCCTTTCGGAAAGCCTATGAAAAGAGGGGAAGACCTCAGGGGCTGATGTTCCATTCCGATCGCGGAACGCAGTATATTCAGAAAACTGCTTGACGAGCTCCATGTGGTCCAGTCCTTTTCCAAGAAGGGGTATCCTTTTGACAACGCGGTCTGCGAGAGCTTTTTCAGACAATTCAAGCGGGAGGAGGCGGATCGGAGGACTTACCGTTCCAAGCAGGAGCTTTATCTGGCTGTTTTTGAATACATTGAAGGCTTCTACAATTCACACAGGCCTCATGCGCCTCTTGGTTGGCTGACCCCTGATCCGGTCGAGACTGACTTTTGCAGATAATTCTTTTGTAATTTATTTCTCATTTCTTGTCCACTTTTTTGACTATAGGCCAGTTTACACCCTCGCTAAACGCTTGCCCGCTGTTCCATCATTCAAAGGAAAAGTGGGCCAGTACTTTCGGATATTTTATGCTCTGCATGCTTTTCTGTACAAAACAAGCCGGATGTCAGACGTGACACCGGCTTGTTTTGCGGAGCGGCATATCCCGAGCGAATGAGAGCGGAATGCCCCGGTTATGAATGCTCGGACGGCGCGCACGGGCGGTTTTTCGAACCCCACTCGCACATCCCGTCCAGAATCGGCATCAGGGATTTTCCGCGGTCCGAAAGGCTGTACTCCACCTTTGGTGGGATCTGG
The DNA here is from genome assembly GCA_944391805.1 of uncultured Clostridia bacterium. Lineage (GTDB taxonomy): Bacteria > Bacillota > Clostridia > Oscillospirales > CAG-272 > UMGS1865. The sequence goes on along the minus strand of CALXUY010000060.1, from coordinate 25,859 downwards.
GGGTATTCCTTGCGGAGAATCAGGCCGTCCGACTCCAGCTCCTTCAGCGCGCAGGAGAGGGTTTTGTAGGAAATTCCCTTGATGTAGCGCTGCAGCTCATTGTAGCGCACCACGCCAAACTCCATCAGTGTGTATAAAATGGTCATTTTGTATTTTCCGCTGATCAATGACAGCGTGTAGCTGAACCCGGTGTCGCACAGTTGTTCGCCCGCAATACACCGGCTGCTTGTTTTTTCCATGCCGAACCCCTCTTTCCACTTTCTTTTTGGTAAGTATCGCACTTGATTGTGCGTACTTGACAAAATGATTATACCATATTATAATAGTAGTGTCAAGAGCCGAATGCTGCTGACAATCCGTTTTTAGGGAGGGGTTTATGAAGGTTTTGCTCATCAACGGCAGCCCGCACGAGCATGGCTGCACCTTTACGGCACTGCGGGAGGTTGCGGACACATTGGAGAAAAACGGGGTGGACACGGAGTTTTTCTGGATTGGCGTCAAGCCTGTGGCCGGATGCATTGCATGCAGAAGCTGTCATCGCACGGGACGGTGCGTGTTTGACGATCCGGTCAACGCAATTGTGGAACGGTTGGAGGAGTACGACGGCATTGTCGTCGGCTCGCCGGTTTACTATGCGGGACCTGCGGGGCAGTTGACCGCGTTTCTGGATCGCCTGTTCTACACCAGCGGCTCGCGCATGGCGGGCAAGCTCGGAGCGGCGGTGGTCTCCTGCCGGCGTGGCGGCGCGAGCGCGGCGTTCGACCGGCTCAACAAATACTTCACAATTTGCAACATGCATGTGGTTGCCTCGCAGTATTGGAATCAGGTGCACGGCAACACGCCGGAGGAGGTCCGGCAGGATGCCGAGGGGCTGCAAACCATGCGCACGTTGGGCGAAAACATGGCGTGGCTGCTCAAAAGTCTGGAAGCCGGCAGAAAAGCCGGTGTTCCCGCACCGAAGCGCGAACCGTTTTTGCGCACCAACTTTATCCGGTAAACGTGAGGCAATCATGCTTTTGTGCGTGCTTGTTTTCATTTTTTGTCTTGTAAATGAGGATATCAAAAGAGAAAGCCAATCCGGCTGACATGGAAAGGGGTAAAAAAATGTCAAAGAATTTTGGAGTGAAGCCGTATTTGTTTCCGATGCCGACATATATGATCGGCACTTATAATGAGGACAATACAGTGGATGTCATGATGATGGCGTGGGGGGGAATTTGCGCCGAAGATATGGTTGCACTGAATCTGGACGCCGGGCACAAGACAGTGGCCAATCTTGAAACGAGAAAAGCCTTTACGCTGGCGGTTCCCGGGACGGACACGCTGCGGGAATCGGATTTTCTCGGCATTGCCAGCTCTAATCAGATGGCGGACAAATTTGCGCGCACCGGCCTCCACGCTGTGAAAAGCGAGCGGGTGGATGCGCCCGTCATTACTGAATATCCGCTCACCCTGGAGTGTGAGGTTGTGGAGATGCAGTCCCAGCCCTATGGGCTGCGGGTGCTGGGCCGGATTGTCAATGTGCTTGCCGATGAAACGGTTTTGGACGATGCCGGAAAAATCGATGCCGCAAAACTCCGCGCCTTTGCTTTTGACCAGATGCGGAACGGATATTATGCGATTGGGGAAAAGGTGGGTCAGGCATGGCATAGCGGCGCGGACCTGATGAAAAAATAAGCGCAGGGCTACAGTGTTATGACGAAAAAAATTGTTATCTGAAACGGAAGCCCCCGCAAAACGGGAAATATTTCCGCCCTTGTCAGGGCGTTTCCCGAGGGAGTGGATAGCGCAATGCATTCCCGCGCTTGTCTGCTTTGGCCCGGTAACTGTAAACATTTGTTCATAACCGTTGACAAAGGCTCGGATCCGTGTTATCCTATGGGGGAGCGGCGCTGGGCCTTTTGCCCGGCGCGAAAGGAGAGCAAAATGAAGGAAGGGCAAGCATATCGCATTCGGTATCTGAACGCAGAGGATCTGGATGCCTACAACAATCTGCTGCGGTACGCCTTCCAGGTGACCGAACAGGATTTGATGGAAGCCGGCTGGCGGGGAGACGAAATCAAGCAGTCCAAATTCCCGGTGCTGGGGCGTGCCGACGTGCTGGGGTGCTTTGACGGAGAAGAGTTGGTCTCGCAGTTTGCGGTTTATCCGCTCAAAATGAATCTGTACGGCGGTGTTTGCCCGGTCGGGTTTGTCACCAGCGTCTGCACCTACCCCGAGTATACGGGAAAGGGAATTATGAAACGGCTGATGCACCGCAGCCTCTCGCATATGCGCGAGACGCACCGGCCGCTGGCACTGCTCTATCCGTATTCCATTCCGCTCTACCGCCGACTGGGCTGGGAGATCATTTCGGATAAAATCTCCTATACGGTCAAGGATCGGCAGATCCCTGCCAAGGCGCAGGCGCCGGGCTATGTGCGGCGCGTGGAGTGGGATGATCCGGATTTTATGAATCTGCATGCCCGGTTTGCCCAGGCGCGGCATGGCTGCCTCTACCGCAACAGCCTGGCATGGGAGGAATACTGGCGTTGGGACGAGGACGACACCACGGTGGCTGTCTACTACACCACGCAGGACGAGCCGATGGGATATATGGTGTATCTGATCAAAGAGGATGTCATGCACATCAAGGAGATGATCTCGCTCAACCACGAGGCACAGCGCGGGCTGTGGGAATACATCCGCGCCCACGATTCCATGATTGACGAGGTGCGGGGGAACAATTATGACGGAGAACCGATTGCCTTTGAGATGGACGACGGCGATATCCGCGAGATGATCCGCCCGTATATCATGGGCAGAATCATTGATGTGGAGCGGTTTTTCGCTCTTTACCGCTGCAATCCAAAGGTGGAGGATGTCCGTATCCGGTTTGAAGTGGAGGACCCGTTTCTGGAGTGGAACAACCGCGCTTTTGCCGTTCGCTTCTGCCACGGCACCTGCCATGTTGAGGCCGGGGAAGGGAAGGCACCTGCGCACGACGGCGCGGTGCGGCTGACGATCGGAACCCTGACCACCCTGCTGCTCGGCTACAAAACCGCCGCGCAGCTCAGCCGGATAGAGCGGATCGGCGGAAGCGAACAGACCGTTGGAATGCTGGACGAGGCGCTGCTGCACACCCCGCCCTATATTTCCGATTATATTTGAACGGGCAGGGCGGCGCGTGTCAGCCGGTACCGCGTAAGCATGTGAGATTGTTGGTCGTAGTGACCGGAATGAAAATAACAGAAACAGGCGTCGCCTGCCGTCCGTGAAGGGGGATGTGTGCGATGCCCGTCCGGGGCTTCCCCTTACATAGGGGAGCCTTTTTGTTTTTTCCATCATTCATTTTTTTTGACAGGGGCTTGACAGGTTTGCGTTTCCGTGCTATAATGATAAAAAGTCCAATATCGGACTATTCAAATCAAGGAGAATGGAATGAGCAGGGAAGATGTGAGAAGGCATGTCAATGCGTACTGTCTGCTGCGCGACGTGCAGTTTGCGGCATATGAGCTGTATGCCCGGCGGTGGCGCCTGACCGCCAAGGAGTTGTTTGTGCTGGACCTGTTGTGGTTTGCACCCGACGGCTGCCTGCAATCGGATATCTGTGAACGGCTGTCGGCAACCAAGCAGACGGTGAGCGCCATCATCAAAAAATTCCGGGAAAAGGGCTATGTGTCGCCGGAGGAATCCGAGGCCGATCGCCGCAATAAAATCATCCGTTTGACCGACGCGGGGCGGGCATACACGGCGCGCGTGATTCCGCCGGCCGCCAGCGCCGAAATCGACGCGATGGCAGAGCTGCCCGCGCAGGAGATGGCCGAGCTGGTCAGGCTGACAACCGCGTTTTCCCATGCGATGAAGCGCAGATTCGATGCGCTTCCGGAGGTGGAGACATGATCATCAATACAGGCGGGCGAACCGATACCGTGCAGTATTACACCGAGTGGCTGCTGCGCCGCTTTGCGGAGGGCTATGTTCTCTCGCGCAATCCGCTGTTTCCGAACAAGGTGACGCGCTATGAGCTGACCCCGGAGAAGGTGGACTGCGTGGTTTTCTGTTCCAAAAACTACCGGCCCATTCTGCCCCGGCTGCATGAGATCACAAGCCGCTTTCACACCTATTTTCACTACACCATCACGGCCTACGGCAGGGAAGTTGAGCCGGGCGTTCCGTCCGTTTCGGACAGCATACAAACGCTGATCGAGCTCTCCGGGCAGGTTGGCCGGCAGCGGGTCGCTTGGAGATATGACCCGGTTCTGCTGACGCAGGCGTATACGGTTGCCCGCCATTTGGAGGCCTTTGAGCAGATGGCGGAGGTGCTGGCTCCATACATTGACCGCTGCATTTTCAGCTTTGTGGAGATGCATCGCAAGCTGCGGATCAATATGCCGGAGCTGATTCCCCTGACCGCACAGGACATGGAGACCTTGGCGCAGGGGTTTGGCGCCATTGCGGGGAAATACGGAATGGAGATTCAGACCTGCGGTACAAACGGGGACTATACCCGCTATGGCATTCACGCTTCGGGCTGTATGACCCTTGATATTCTGGGAAGGGCAAACGGCGTGTCGTTCCGGGCGCTGAAGCACAAGGGAATGCGGCAGGGCTGCCATTGCATCGAAAGCCGGGACATCGGCGCTTATGACACCTGCCTGAACGGCTGCAAATACTGCTACGCAAATCAAAGCCCGAAAAAAGCCCGCGAAAATTATCCGCTCCATGACCCGGCCTCTCCGCTGCTGCTGGGGCATGTCCGGCCGGAGGATACCATTGTGCAGGGGGCGCAGAAGTCCTTCCGAAAGGGAGGCGGACATGTGTGAGCCGATCGTTCGCCGGATACCGGTGCAGCATATTTTATCCAGATCAAAGCTGCCCGTGGGCGAGTTTTCCGCCAACCCGTATGTAGGCTGCACGCACGGCTGCAAATACTGCTACGCCTCCTTTATGAAGCGGTTTACCGGACACACAGAGCCGTGGGGGAACTTTTTGGATGTGAAAATATGGCCGGAGCTTCGGAACCCGGAAAAATATGCGGGCAGGGAGATATTTATCGGCTCGGTCACAGACCCCTATCTGCCGCAGGAGGCGCTATACGGGCGCACCCGGACGCTGCTGGAGCAGCTACGCGGCAGCGGCGCAAAGCTCAGCATTGCCACAAAAAGCGATTTGATCCTGCGCGATCTGGAGCTGATCAAATCCTTCCCGGATGCCCGCGTAGCATGGTCTGTCAACACGCTGGACGAGTCGTTCCGGGAGGAGATGGACCGGGCCGTGTCCATTGAGCGCCGGCTTGCCGCGATGGAGGCCTTTCACCGCGCCGGCGTCCGCACCACCTGCTTCATCTCGCCGGTTTTTCCCGGCATCACCGATGCAAAGGCAATCATCCGGCGCGTCAGGGGACAGTGCAATCTGATCTGGCTGGAAAACCTCAATCTGCGGGGGAGCTATCGCGCCGTCATTCTGGACTTCATCCGGGCGAAGTACCCGCGGCTGCTGCCGCTGTACCGCAGCATATATCAGAACCGGGAGCGCGGCTATTGGGAGATGCTTGACACGGAACTGCGGGCTTATGCCGCCGAAATCGGGTTGGATTACCTGACCAATGACGATACAATGAACCGGCCGTTTGATGCGCCGCCAGTGATCGTCAATTACTTTTATCACGAGCAAATCAGAAAATCCGCAGGAGGAGAGGGGGATGCGCCATGCCGGAGCTGCCGGAGGTAGAGACGGTCAGACGGGTTTTGGAGCCGCAGCTTCTGGGGCTTGCGGTGGAGCGGGTCACGGTCGGCCGGCCGGAGGTGATTGCGTCGCCTGACGCCGCCGGTTTCTGCCGTCGGCTGGCGGGTCAAACCGTTTGCGGTATGCAGCACCGGGGAAAATTTTTGCTGATTTTGCTGGACAGCGGCGACCGCATCGCCCTGCACCTGCGCATGACCGGCTGCCTCCTGTTCGCTCCGCCGGACCATCCGGCGGAAAAGCACACGCATATTGTGTTTCAATTCCGGAACGAGATGCAGCTGCGCTTTTCCGACACGCGCCGGTTCGGGCGCCTCTGGCTGCTGCCGGAGGGGGAGCCTGACGTTCTCACCGGGATGGAGCGTTTGGGAAAGGAGCCGTTTGACCCGGCGCTTTCGGCCGCCGATCTCATGGAGCGATTGGGAAAGCGGCAGAGGGCGATCAAAGAATGTCTGCTGGATCAGAGCGTCATTGCCGGCATCGGCAACATTTATTCCGACGAAATTTTATTTGCCGCGCGGATCTGCCCGACACGCCCCGCAAGCAGCCTGACCGCAGCGGAGTGGGAGCGCCTTGCCGCCATGATTCCCGACCGGCTGTCATACTTTATCCAAAAGAACGAAATCACGCCGGAGGAGTATCTCGCAACCAAGGGGCAGCGCTATCGGAACACTCCGTTTTTGCGGGTCTACGGACATGCAGGCGAGCCTTGCCCGGTCTGCGGAGAGCCGCTTTGCCGCATCGCAATCGGCGGCAGGAGCAGCACCTTCTGCCCGGTCTGCCAAAAAAACGAGCGCAAGGTGACGTTCTCCCAAACTTCCTGTTTTTGCCGGACAACGGACATGGGCTGTTTCAAATTCGGGAAGCCTTCGCCGCGCTCCCATTTTCCGACAGATTGCGGAGTAATACCAAGATAGTTGGCAAGAGTTGTTTGTGTAATATTTTTTGATACCTTAACGTACGTAAATTTTCTTTCAAGGTGATTTTCGTATATTCAATAACCTTGTTTAGATTGATAAGCGCTTATCTTGACTATATTATAGCAAATTTATATTACCATTTCAAAAACCGTAAAGTTTATTTCAATGGCCACTCCGATACGCGTTCCCAATTTTAATGAATAGTGAAGAAGTAAAAGGGGTAGTCTCAAACGCTCTAATCTTTGTATTTGAGACTGCCCCTTTTGGCGGAGAAGTAATAACATAAAACGAATTTTATATTTGACGGATAATCAAAGGTCAAGAGCATTTATTTTTTTATTTCGTTTAACAACTTATTATAAGATTCTAAAACTTGATATGGGTAATCAATATGTGCATTTGAAAAATAGATTATTTTTATACCGTGCTCAGCACATAATTTATTTTTTATACCATCTCTTAAAAGTGTTTTATTGAAAAATTCTTCTCCACCAAATAAGTCAATAGGAGAAAAATGCTGCCCTCCTTGACACTCAATAGCAATATTAAAATCAGGCAAATAAAAATCTAAAAACATTTTCCTCTTATATTTAAGCCAAGGAAATGTTTTTTCCTGTTCAAAGTTAATTTGATTTTTAATCAAAAACTGTCTTAATTCGCCCTCCAAATTGCTCTGAGGGCATGTTGGACACCCTGCTCCAAAAAGATGATTATTAGGGGTTTGTAAAAATGCACCATGTTCTTTACAAACAATTTCCACTTTTGTGCTATAGTTTTTATAGATTACATTTGTGTAATCATATTTATCGCCATGAATTGCTTTAGCCTTTTTAATGAAATCTTCCTTAGAAAGCCGTAGACCACCTGTACATTTGGGACAATTCCCTCCATGCATATGGTACCTTGCCGTTTGCCAAAACTCACCATGAATAGGACAAATTATGCATACTTTTTCGTTACAATCTTTAAAATCCACTTTTGAATAGTCATAGGTTGTAGTATGATTTAATTTGGATTTTTTCAAAAATATATCTTTTGTAATTTTTTCTCGCCCACTACATGCGGGACAGCCTGTGCCTTTTAGGTGTGATGCGGGTGATTGCAAAAATTCTCCATGAATGGAACAAATTATTTTTATCTTTTTTTTAGTACCGTCATATACAACTTTTGAATAGTCGTATTTTTCGCCATGAATTTTTCTAGCATTTTCTAAAAACTCACTTGTTGTTAATTTTGGCGTTCCATAACATTTTGGGCATTCAGAACCTCTTAAAAAGTTGTTTGGTGTTACAAGCCATTCCCCGTGTATTTGGCAAATTATGCGAATTTTATGTTTATTACCTTTATATTCAGCTTTAGAATAATTATATTTATTCCCATAAATGGTTTTTGCTTTTTTAATAAATTCTTCCATTGTTGATTTTGGCGTACCATAACATTTTTGACATCCACAACCAGCAAGGTGTACATTCGGCTTTTGAAAAAATTCACCATGAATAGGACAAACTATACATACGGGTTCGCTTGCCTTTTTAAAATTTACTTTTGAATAATCATATCTGTTGCCATGAATCTCCTTAGCTCGTAATATAAATGAATCCTCTGTTATAAATTGATGAGAACTACATTTAGGACAACCTTGACCGCGCAAAAAATTATGAGGTTTTATTAAAAAATCTTTGTGTGTTTTGCATATGATTATAACTTTCTTTTCTGTACCAGCATAATTTACCTTTGAATAATCATATTTATCACCATGTATTTCTTTAGCTTTCGTAATAAATTCTTGTGTTGTTAATGTCTTCATTATTATAAACCTTATAATACACATGGATATTTTTCTATCAATAATTGAAGGATGTTTATCTATGTGTTTTTTATAATTATAACATAGACAACAACTTTTTTCAAGTGTCAAAGGTATACAATAGAACTTTGGCACTATGGCGGGGGGTTGAATAAGCCAGCTCACCGCTATAGCGGCGCGTCAAGTACCTGCCGCAAGAAAAAAGGAAACTCAAAATTGCACGGAGACGAGCGTCCGTCGCAGAGGGTGAAATCTTTCCATTGGTGGCGAACTCGCGAAGCGATTTTTTTTGCAATGCACATCCTTTTCTTATTTGGAAAACTCTGCGAAGCAGATTTGCGGCTGAGAAAAAATCCGTAAAACGGAATGTCGCGAAGCCTTTACTTCTTTCTTTGCGCCTACATGCTCAAAGATAAAGCGGATAAACGCTTTTGTACAATTTTGATTTGATGCACCTTTTGTCTACATTCTGACTGTCCGGCTTTGGCCGGACAGCAAACGTCTCCGGGCACATGCCGTGCCCGGAGACGTTTCTGTCGGGATATTATTTTTTGAAGGCCTCTTCCACAGCCACGGCCACAGCCACGGTCATGCCGACCATCGGGTTGTTGCCCGCGCCGATCAGTCCCATCATTTCCACATGAGCGGGAACCGAGGAGGAGCCTGCGAACTGCGCGTCGGAGTGCATCCGCCCCATCGTGTCGGTCATTCCGTAGGAGGAGGGGCCGGCCGCCATGTTGTCGGGGTGCAGGGTGCGTCCGGTTCCGCCGCCCGAAGCGACAGAGAAATACTTCACGCCGTTCTCCACGCACCACTTTTTGTAGGTGCCGGCAACCGGGTGCTGGAAGCGGGTGGGGTTGGTGGAGTTGCCGGTGATCGAAACGCCGACGTTCTCCAGCTTCATCACGGCCACGCCCTCGGGCACGTTGTCCACGCCGTAGCAGTTGACCTTTGCACGCGGGCCGTCCGAGAAGGACTTGCGCTCCACCACGGTTACGGTCTCGGTGTAGGGGTCAAATTCGGTGCGGCAGTAGGTGAAGCCGTTGATGCGGGAGATGATGTAGGCCGCGTCCTTTCCCAGACCGTTGAGGATCACGCGCAGCGGCTTTTTGCGCACCTTGTTCGCGTTCAGCGCGATTTTGATCGCACCCTCCGCCGCCGCGAAGGACTCATGCCCCGCGAGGAAGCAGAAGCACTCGGTCTCCTCCGAGAGCAGCATTTTTCCGAGGTTCCCGTGCCCCAGACCGACCTTGCGGTTCTCGGCGACCGAGCCGGGAATGCAGAAGCTCTGCAGGCCGATGCCGATGTTGGCGGCTGCCGTGGCGGCGGTCTTGTCGCCGGTCTTCAGAGCCTGCTTGATGGCAATTGCCGCGCCCACCGTGTAGGCCCACTTGGCGTTCTCAAAGCAGATGGGCTGGGTTTCCTGCACAATGGTGTAGGGGTCAATGCCCATTTTGTCGCAGATCTCCTTGCACTCGTCAATGGAGGAGATCCCGTATTCCTTCAGTACGCCGAGGATTTTCGCCTCGCGTCTCTCATATCCTTCAAACTGTGCCATTGGTTCTGCCTCCTTATTCCTTGCGGGGATCGATGTACTTCACGGCGCCGTCCTCGGCGGTAAAGCGGCCGTAATGGCCCTTGGACTTTTCATAGGCCTCGTTCGGCTCCATGCCCTTTTTGATGAAGTCGGTCATTTTTCCGAGAGAGACGAACTCATAGCCGATCACCTCGTCATTGGCGTCGAGCGCCATGCGGGTGCAGTAGCCCTCGGTCATCTCCAGGTATCTCACGCCCTTCTCACGGGTGCCGTACATGGTTCCCACCATCGAGCGGGCGCCCTTGCCGAGGTCCTCCATGCCGGCGCCGATCACCAGTCCCCCCTCCGAGAAGGCCGACTGGCTTCTGCCGTACACAATCTGCAGGAAGAGCTCGCGCATCGCGGTGTTGATGGCGTCGCACACCAGGTCGGTATTCAGTGCCTCGAGAATGGTCTTTCCGGGCAGAATCTCGGCAGCCATAGCGGCCGAATGGGTCATGCCGGAGCAGCCGATGGTCTCCACCAGCGCCTCCTCAATCACGCCGTTTTTGATGTTGAGCGAGAGCTTGCAGGCTCCCTGCTGCGGCGCACACCAGCCCACGCCATGGGTGTAGCCCGAAATATCGGTAATCTGTTTTGCCTGGATCCACTTGCCTTCCTCGGGCAGGGGAGCAGGACCGTGATCGCAGCCCTTTGTTACCTTGCACTGGTGCTGAATTTCGGCACTCATTGCGTAAGGGCATTCGCTGACATTGCTCATTGTTCTATCTCCTTACAATAATATATTTGCGATTTGCTGATTTGCCGGCGCGGCACAGCGCGCAGCAGACTGTAGATCAAAGCAACGGCTTTCGTCGGTTTGATGAAAGTTTTGATCAACGTGCGCAGCACGTTTCACTTTCTTCAAAGAGTTTGAGGCGGCGGAGCCGCCGGGAATTTGCTACGCAAAGTTCCCCGGGGTGGAGGGCACGAAGCCCTCTCTCGCAAGGCGGTAAACCGCCGGAAATTCTGCTTCGCAGAAGTTTCCGCCCGCAGGCGGCGAAATTTCCCTATACGGCGCTTCTTTTGGTTACTTTTCTTTGCGCCTGCGGCCTCAAAGAAAAGTAACAAACAAACGCTTTTATGCAATTTTTATTTGATGTGCCTTTTGTCTACAACCTGCGGCGCGGCACAGCGCGCCATAGGTACCGCGCCGCTTACGGGCTGCCGACGGGCCGTGACACTGCGGTCAAAGCGTCTCCAGCAGGGGAGCGGCGGCGCGCAGATAATGCTCGGCGATGAATTGCGCGCCGGTGGGATTGGGATGTACGCCGTCGGCAGAGTAAACGTTTTTCTCACGCGCGGCAATTTCCGCCGCTGTGAACAGCCCGTCCAGCGGGAGGTATGCGTCGGCATACTCTCTGGCGAGCGCACGGTTGATCTCGATGATGCGGATCAGCTCCGGGCGCATCCGGAGCTTGTCAGGCACGTCGAGCAAAAACGGCTCCAGCATCAGCAGCTTGGCATGGGTACGGGTTTTCACTGCCTCCAGTACCCGGCGGTAGTTGGCTTCAAACTGCTCATCCGTTGTAGGAACCGGGTTGGTTGCGCTGTGGCGGTGCCAGACGTCGTTCACACCGATCAGAATCGAAATGAAATCCGGCTGAAGTGCAATCATGTTCTCCAACCGCCCGAGCAAATGCTCGCTGCGGCTGCCGCTGATGCTGAAATTCCAGAACTCCGGCTCCTCAAAGGCTCTGCCGTTTGCCTCGGCGCGCACCTGCGCACGGGCACGAATCAGCTCGGAGGCGTATTTCGGATAGCCGTTGCCCATTCCGTGCGGGTCGCTCCGGTCTCTCCCCGCATCGGTGATGCTGTCTCCCTCAAACAGAATTTTCATGAATGCCTCCTCAGAGAAGCACCTCGCCCCAAACCGTGCCAAAGGCGCCGGCGGCGTTGCATTCATCGGTGTCAATGTGCATAGCCAGCGCATAGCTGGGGCTTACGCGACATACCACATCCTCAAAAATGACCGGACGGTCGGTATTCAGCTTTACGCTGACCACCTGTTTGTCCTTTACGCCGAAGGCCTCGGCGTCGGCGGGACTGAAATGAATGTGGCGCTTGGCGATGATCACGCCCTCCTCCAAGTCAATTTCTCCTGCCGGTCCCACCATTTTCAGCCCGGGGCTGCCGGCAAGGTCCCCGCTCTCGCGCACCGGAACATCCTTCAGGCCAAGCGCGCGCGCATCGGTGTAGGAAAGCTCCACCTGATTGGCAGGGCGCACCGGTCCCAGAACGCTCACTGCCATGGTTCCTCTCGGGCCAACCAGCGTGATTTTATCGTTTGCGGCGGCAAACTGACCGGGCTGGCTCAACATTTTCTTGGGGGTCAATTCGGTGCCGGGGCCGTAGAGGATTTCCACTGCTTCGGCAGTCAAATGGATGTGTCTTGCAGAGGTTTCAACCAAGACTTTCTGTTCCATCATGTTTGAACAACCTTCCTTATTCTACAATTTTCTGTTCATTTTGGCAAGCGGGGCACACCTCACACCGTGTTGGCGCTTCGCCCTCAAACGCCGCGGGCGATTTTCCCACATACACATTTATTATAACATTTTTTTGGCCGATTGTAAAGCCTGTTTTTTTCATAATTCCCTTTACATATCCCACCGTTTTCTTGGTGATAATAATAAAACGAATATTTTTGCAGAAAAGGATGGAAGGATATGGATCGCGATCAGAAGCAGCCCCGCGAAAATCGGGGCGGTGACAGTGCGGAGGAACGGCTGCGCACCCAGCTCTCCAACATCACCGAGAGCAGCACTACCGTGGCCGAAAATCACCGGGAGCACTTTCAGTGCATCTCCCTGATCGGGCAGATTGAGGGGCATTATCTGCTTCCCGAGGGGCAAAAGGCCACAAAATACGAGCACATCATCCCGCTGCTGGTTTCGATTGAGGAGGACGACGAGATCGACGGTCTGCTTGTGGTGCTCAACACCATGGGGGGAGATGTGGAGGCCGGTCTGGCGATTGCGGAGATCATCGCCTCCATGAGCAAGCCGACCGTCTCGCTGGTGCTGGGGGGGAGTCACTCCATCGGGGTGCCGCTTGCCGCCGCGGCCAAGCGTTCGCTGATTGTTCCCAGCGCAACCATGACCATTCACCCGGTCCGCGTGAGCGGAACCGTGATCGGTGTGCCGCAGTCCTTCCGGTATATGAGCGAGATGCAGGACCGCATTGTCCGTTTTATCTGTGCGCATTCCAAGGCCGATCCCAAAACCATCAACGAGCTGATGATGCGCCCGGATCAGATTGCCACCGATTGCGGCTCGATTCTTGAGGGAGAGGAAGCGGTGCGGTACGGTATCATCGACGAGGTGGGAGGATTGGACCGGGCCTTGGAGCTTCTGCGTTCCATGCAGCCAAAAGGTCGGAAACGGGCCAAAAACAATAATGAGAACAATTCTCAATCTAAAAATGCCGATGCAAAACAGAAAAAATCCTCCGAAAGCAGGCGGAAATCGGGAAGAAATGAATAAATGCCCTTGCATATCCGGGCAGAATATGTTATAATAAAACGGTATGCCTTTTTGCCGCGCTTATGCGGCAAAAGGCAAAAAACCGATGAGGAATACCGGCAGCCGCTGCCTGCGCAGGCGGTTTTGCGGACGGCTCCTGCGGTAAGGAGGATTTGCATTGAAAGAACCCATCAGAACAAGCTCCGGAACGGTGCTCCCACGGTTGACGGCCGAGCAGGCCGAGACGCGCCGGTATCTGACCCGCACCCTGCTCAACAAAATGCATCTGATGCCGGTGGGGGATCCCGTGGCCTATTCCGCATCCGAGGACGGGAGCCTTGTGTACTATTTTGATCCGCGCCAGGTGCGGGAGGCTCCTCCCGAGCAGTGGTACAAGCCGTCTGCTGCCGAGCTGATTCAGCCGCTGCAGCTGGAGAGCGGCAGCGTCATCGGGCGCATGAGCACCAAGCGGGCCGCCGAGCTGGGGTATTATACCAAGGAGCGTCTGGCGCAGATGCATTACGATGTGGCCGAGGAGCCGGTGGCCTATACGCTGCGAAACGACAAGAGCGTCATCTATTTTTACGACAAGGAAACCGCCATCCGCCAGCCCCTGATGTGCGTGCAGTGCGGCAAGGAGGTCCGCTACCGCCGCAAGCTCTGCCGCGCCTGCTTTGAGGCCGATCTGGCTGTTCGCCGGGCGGAGGGAGATGCGCACCGGAACGCGGAGTATCACATGAAGCGGGAGCGTGTGCTCTTCTTTGATCTCGAGCTGACCGGCGTTTATGACCACGATGAAATCATTTCGGTGTCGATTATGAACGGCGCCGGGGAAATGCTGATGAACACGCTGGTGCGCCCCACGCACAAAAAGAAGTGGAAGCAGACCGAAAAGATTCACGGCATTACCCCCGCCATGGTGGCCGACGCGCCGCTGCTTTCCGATCTGACGCCCAGGATCAAGGAGCTGTTTGCCGGGGCCGACGTCATCATCGCCTATGGTATTTCCACCGATTATGCCCATATCAAATACATCTACGAAACCCAGGCCGAGCGCGATGCGCTCCACGACAAAACCCGATGCGCGGCGGCCGAGTTTGTGCGGTATCTTCAGGAGCATCACCCCGATCTGACACATGCCTCCCTGAGCGACGCGATGCAGGTGTTGGGCGTGACTTGGGACGGGGTGGCGCACACCTCGGTGGCCGACACCATTGCCTGTGCAAAGGTTTGGGAGCATCTGTTTCCGAACTACTACGAGGACTGAAGGAGACAAGCTATGGATTTTTTATTCGGACTGGACAATCCCCACATCGGCAAGGATCTTGAGCTGCTCACCACCGCGCATGACGACGTGGAGCTGTCGATTCTCTGCGACATTCTCGAGGGGGAGGACATTCCCTATATCAAAAACGATCGCGGAAGCGGAGGCGCACTGCGCATCATCAGCGGATATTCCATGTACGGCACCGATATTCTGGTGCCCAAAGACGCGCTTGAGCACGCACGGGAGGTGCTGGACGCCTACCGCAACGGCGAGCCGGTGGAGGACGGCGAATCGGGAGACGACGAGCGCGAGGATGATGAAGCGGAGGACAATGAACCGGAGGATGACGACGGGCTGGCGGAGGACGGGGAATGAAGGAAATTCTGCTCTGCAAATGCGGAGAAATTGTGCTCAAGGGCGCAAACCGGCGCTTTTTTGAGGAGACGCTCTGCAAAAACATCCGTTTCCGTGCCAGGCACTTCGGCCGGTTTGAGGTGACGTCAACCCAGAGCACCGTGGTGATTGAGCCGCTCGAGGAGAGCGCCGATATGGACGGGCTGTTTGAAGCCGTCTCCCGCGTGTTCGGTATCGTGGGCATCAGCCGCTGTGCGGTCTGCGAAAAGGATATGGACTCCATCGCGCGCACCGTCCGGGAGTATGTTCCCCCGTTCCTTTCGGGCAAAAAAACCTTTAAGGTGGAGGCCAAGCGGTCGGATAAGACCTTTCCGCTCAATTCCCCCGCCATCGCGGCCGAAATCGGGGGCGTGGTTCTGGGGCTGTGCCCCGGGCTGCGGGTGGATGTGCGCAATCCCGAAGTCATTCTGCACGTGGAGATCCGGGAGTATGGGGCATACATCCATGCCGGGCAGTTCAAGGGGGCCGGCGGAATGCCGGTGGGCACCAACGGCAGGGCGCTGCTGCTGCTCTCGGGGGGCATCGATTCCCCTGTGGCCGGCTACATGATTGCCAAGCGGGGCGTGCAGCTCGAGGCTGTGCATTTCGAGTCCTTCCCCTACACCAGCGAGCGCGCCAGGGAGAAGGTGCTGGAGCTGGCCGGTATTGTGGCGCAGTATGCCGGTTCCTTTAACGTGCATGTGGTGTCGCTGACCCGTATTCAGGAGGAGCTGGTCAAAAACTGTCAGGAGGATTATTTCACGCTGGTGCTCCGCCGCTATATGATGGCGATTGCCGACCGCATGGCGCACAGCCTCGGCTGCGGGGGGCTGATCACCGGAGAGAGCCTCGGGCAGGTGGCGTCCCAGACCATGCAGGCGCTGGGCGTGACCGATCCGGTGGCAACCCTGCCGGTCTTTCGTCCCTGTATCGGGATGGACAAGGAGGAGATCATTCAGGTGGCCCGCCGCATCGGCACCTTTGAGACCTCCATCCAGCCCTATGAGGATTGCTGCACTGTGTTTACGCCCAAGCATCCGCGCACCCGGCCCGAGCTCTCCCGGGTGCTGGAGCAGCAGAACCGGCTGGATTTTGAGGCGCTTGTACAGGAGGCTTTGGACGGCGCGCAGACCGTTCGGGTGCGGAACGAGCTGTGACTGTGTCCCGCAGGCCCGGCGCAGCCGTTTGCAGACCGGATGTTCTGCAAAAATCAATTCGGAGAGAAGCGGATTGTTGTTTTTATGAAACGAAAATATTATCCCATTACGGTGGCGGGCTGCGCGCGGGAGCTGCCGCTCTGCCCCTTGAACGACCGTGTGCAGATCGCCGGCTTTGTGCTGCTGGGCGATCCCGCGCTCACCACTGCCTGTGCCGCGGCGCTGCTGGAGCGGGCGCCGGAATATGATTACATCATCACTGCCGAAGCAAAGGGGATTCCGCTGGCGCATGAAATGGCGAGGCTGGCGGGGGACCAAACCTATTTTGTCGCCCGCAAAGCCCCAAAGCTCTATATGACCGGTGTAACCGAGGTCCGCGTACACTCGATCACCACCGCCGGCGAACAGCGCCTGTGTCTGGATGCCGCCGATGCGGAACGGATGAGAGGAAAGCGGATTCTGATCGTGGACGATGTGGTCTCCACGGGGGAATCCCTGCGCGCACTGGAAACCCTGGTCGGACAGGTCGGCGGGGTGATTTGCGGCAGAATGGCGGTGCTGGCCGAGGGAGACGCCCGCCTGCGCAGCGATCTGGTCTATCTTGAGCCGCTCCCGTTGTTTGACGCGGACGGAAATCCGCTTGCATGAATCGGAAAATGGAGAAAAAGCTGTGAACAGAACTTATATCAAAGACATTACCCCGGGCGCCCGCTGCCGTATCAGCGGGTTTGTGGAAAATCTGCGCAACAAGCGCACCATGGCCTTTCTGGTGGTTAAGGACATCACCGGTAAGCTGCAGGTGACACTCGAAAAAGAGAAATTTCCCGAGCTGGCGGCACTGGTCGATCAGCTCACCATTCACTCGGTCATCACGGTGGAGGGCGAGGTGGTTGCCAACGAGTATGTCAAAATGGGGGGCATGGAGCTGCTGCCCGAGACCCTGCACATCGATTCGATTGCCGATGCGCTGCCCATCAAGGACGATTCCGACATCGATTCCCGCATGGACTTCCGCTGGATCGACCTGCGGCGCGACCGGAATCAGCTCATGCTGCGGATGCAGACCACACTGACCGCGGCCATGCGGAATTTTCTGCTCGATCGCAATTTTGTGGAAATTCACACCCCGAAGCTCATCGGCGCGGCCAGCGAATCCGGCTCCGAGGTGTTCGAGGTCAAGTATTTTGATACCAATGCTTATCTCGCACAGTCTCCGCAGTTTTACAAGCAGATGGCTATGGCCGCCGGGCTGGACCGTATTTTTGAGACCGGCCCGGTGTTCCGCGCCGAAAAGTCCTTCACCAACAAGCATGCCACCGAGTTCACCGGCTTTGATCTCGAATTCAGCTATGTGACCACCACAGAGGAGGTCATGCAGATGGAGGAGCAGCTCCTGGCCGATGCCTTCGCCCATGTGGCCGAGCGGCACGGGGAGGAGATCGAGCGGCTGTTCGGCAAGCAGGTGATCGTTCCTTCGGTTCCGTTCCCGCGCATCCGGCTGGCCGATCTCTATGCCGAGCTGGAAAAGCGCTACGGCTATACCGTGGCCGACGACGCCAAGGGGGACCTGACCACCGATGCCGAGCACCTCTGCGCCAAATTTTCGATGGAGGCGTACGGCAGCGAGTTCCTGTTTGTCACGGATTATGACGCCAAAGAGCGGGCGTTTTATCACATGCGGGACGAACGCGGCGTGCCGATGGGCTATGACCTGATCTGGCGGGGCTGCGAAATCACCACCGGGGCCGTGCGCGAGCATCGCTATGAGGTGCTCAAGCGGCAGGCCGAGGAGAAGGGGCTGACAAACGATGTGGAGTTTTATCTCCAGTTCTTCCGCTACGGGTGCCCTCCGCACGGTGGGTTCGGTCTGGGCATCGACCGTATGACCATGCTCTTCCTCGGGCTTTCCATCAAGGAGGCCGAGTTCCTGTTCCGCGGGCCGAACCGCCTGACCCCGTGAGATGACTGCGCACGAATTGCTCTCCCCGGCGGGGAATATGGAAAAGCTGAGGGCCGCGATTCTCTACGGAGCGGATGCCGTTTATCTGGCAGGCCGCTCCTTTGGAATGCGGTCGGCGGCCGACAACTTCAGCGTGGAGGAGCTGGCACAGGCGGCGGATTTCGTTCACGCACGGGGCAAAAAGCTCTATCTCACGGTCAACACCATGCCGCACGAGCAGGAGTATCCCGCGCTGCGGGAGTTTCTGCTGGCCGTGCGCGGCATCCGGATCGATGCCCTGATCGTCGCCGATCTCGGCGTGCTGGCCCTCTGCCGCGAGCTGCTGCCCGACGTTGAACTGCATATCTCCACACAGGCCAGCGTGGTCAGCTCGGCCGCGGCGCGCGCCTATGCCGCGCTGGGCGCCCGCCGGCTGGTGCTGGCGCGCGAGCTGACCCTGCGGGAGATCGAAATGATCCGCGAGGGGCTGTCGCCCGAGGTTGAGCTGGAGGTCTTTATACACGGCTCGATGTGCGTTTCCTACAGCGGGCGCTGCCTCTTGGCCAATGCCCTGAACGGGCGGGACGGCAACCGCGGCACCTGCACCCAGCCCTGCCGCTGGAACTATGTGCTGGTTGAGGAAAAGCGCCCGGACGATCCGATGCCGGTCGAGCAGACCGAGCTCGGCACCTTCATCATGTCCTCGCGCGACCTGTGCATGATCGCGCATATCCCCGAGCTGATGCGGAGCGGGGTGACCTCCTTCAAAATCGAAGGCAGGATGAAGAGCGCCTATTACACGGCGGTGGTCACAAACGCCTACCGCATGGCCATCGACGCCTATCTGCGTGACCCGGCCGGCTACCGCTTTGACCACGCGTGGCTCTGCGAGCTTGAGAGCGTTTCGCACCGCGAGTACGGCACCGGGTTCTTTTTCGGCTCTCCGATGGAGGATCCCCAGCTGGTCAGCGCCTGCGGATACCTGCGGGAAAAGGCATATTTTTCCACCGCTACCGAATATGATGAGGATGAAGCGGAGGCGCTCGCGGCGGCCGGCATACCGGCCCGAACCGAGGGCGGGCGCCTCTTCCGCTTCATCCAGCGCAACAAGGTTTGCGTGGGCGAGACGGCCGAGCTGGTCTCCCCGGGGCGGGTGGGCCGCCCGTTTCCGGTGACCGAGCTGTATTCTCCCACAGGGGAGCCGCTGCAGTCCACTCCCCACCCCTCCATGATCTACTGGTGCCGGGTGCCGTTCGGGGTATCCGAGGGTGACATTCTGCGCGCAGGAGCCGGGAAGGGGCTGGAGCTGCGCGCCAAGGACCGATTGAAAGGAGTACCGACCGATGCTGGTCATTGAATTTCTCAAAGCCATACTGTACGGCATTGTGGAGGGCATCACCGAGTGGCTGCCGGTCAGCTCAACCGGGCACCTGATTCTGCTCGGCGAGTGGCTGCCCTTTGCCTTTACCGATAATCAGGAGCTGCTCTCCGAATTCGGGGAGATGTTTGAGGTGGTCATCCAGCTGGGGGCAATTCTGGCGGTGGTCATCCTGTTCTGGCGGAGGCTCTGGCCGTTCGGCGGGAGCAAGAGCGCCGGGGAAAAGCGCGGGATATGGTCGCTCTGGGGCAAGGTGGTCATTGCCAGCCTGCCCGCCGCGCTGGTCGGCGTTGTGGGGGATCAGATCCTTGAAAAGGTTTCCGGCAAGAACATCGACGGCTGGCTCTACAACGGCACGGTGGTGGCCATCGCGCTGATTGTGTACGGCGTGGCGTTTATTCTGATCGAGCGCTTTCACAAGCCCGAGCGCACCCGTGTGAACACCGTAGGTGAGATCTCCTGCAAAACCGCGCTCTGCATCGGCCTGTTCCAAATGCTCTCGATCGTGCCGGGCACCTCCCGCTCTGGGTCTACCATTCTCGGCTCCATGCTTATGGGACTTTCGCGCACGGCGGCGGCCGAGTTCTCGTTTTTCATGGCCATCCCGGTCATGGTCGGGGCCAGCGGCGTCAAGCTGTTGGGCTTTGCGGGCTATCTCTCGGATACCGGAACCGCCGTACCGTGGGAGGCGTGGGGCATTCTCGCGGTGGCGTTTGCGGTTTCCTTCCTGGTTTCCATGGCGGCCATCCGCTTCCTGATGGATTTTGTCAAGCGTCACAGCTTTGCGCCCTTCGGCGTGTACCGCATCGCGCTTGGTGTGTTCGTTCTGCTCTGGTTTGCGTTTGCGAAATGAACCGGGAGCTGCTGCAAATCCCCTATCCGGTCATTGTGGAGGGGAGGTATGACAAGCTGCGCCTGGAGAGCGTCATCCGGGCGCAGATCCTGACGACCGACGGCTTCGGCCTGTTCAACCGGCAGGAAAAGGCCACGCTGTTCCGCGCGCTGGCGGCCAAAAGCCCGCTGATTGTGCTGACCGACAGCGACGGCGCCGGCAAGCTGATCCGTTCGCATATCAGCTCGATGCTGCCGCCCGACCGTCTGATTCATCTCTATATTCCCCGCGTGGAGGGGAAGGAGAAGCGCAAAAGCGCCCCCTCGGCCGAGGGGACGCTGGGTGTGGAGGGCATGGAGCGGGATCTGCTGCTGCGGCTGTTTGCGCCGTATGCCGGGAGCGGACAGGCCTCGCCTGCCGGGGAAAATCCCCTCTCCAAGCTGGATTTTTACACCGACGGTCTGACCGGGGCGCCGGACAGTGCCGCCCGCCGGGACGCATTTGCGGCCCGGCTCGGCCTGCCCCCGGGCATGACGCCGAACGCGCTGCTTGCGGCCGTCCGGATGCTGTGCAGCTACCCGGAGTATCTTGCTCTGGTCGGAAGGGAGGAGAAGGCACCGTGATCGTTTTGATTGCCGGAACCACGCACACCGGGAAAACCATGCTTGCCCAGCGTCTGCTGGAACGGTACGGGTATCCCTATCTGTCCATCGACCATCTCAAAATGGGGCTGATCCGCAGCCGGCAGACCTCCCTGACCCCCGAGCAGGACGGAGAGCTGACCGACTATCTCTGGCCGATTGTGCGGGAGATGGTCAAAACCGCGGTGGAAAACCGGCAGAATCTGATTGTGGAGGGCTGTTATATTCCGTTTGATTGGCAGGCCGGTTTTGATCCGGCGTACCTCGCCGAAATCCGCTATGTGTGCCTTGTGATGAGCGAGCGCTACATCCGTTCGCATTTTGATGATATTCTGGCGTACGCAAGCGCCATCGAATCGCGCGGAGCGGACTCCGGATGTGAAATGGAGATGCTGATTGCCGACAACCGGCAGGCCCTTGGGCAGTGCCGGGACGACTGGAGAGGCAGAGAGGCCGAAGCCGATGCGTTGGCAGCGGCTCTGGCAGAGGCGGTTGGGCAGGCCTGATACGAAGGCGCATTTTCAGGGAGCGGAGGCAGTAGGGGGCACTGCGCTGGGTATATCGCCGCGATGCGGATAGTAAACCGTGCGCAGAGCATCTCATTTGCCTGTCTGTGCGCTTATCTGCGCTTTTTTCTTCGGCGACCGCCATGGAACGCAACAGACACGGGGCTTTCTGTTGACAAGCCGAGGTGTCTGTGATATAATAAACACGACCATGCGGCTGCCGTCATTCCATCGCGCAGGGCGCGCCGGAGCCGCATGTGAAGGGAAGTGTTTATTGCATCGTAGCCCCTTCGGGAACGCCGGCCTTGCCGGCTTTACGGTGTAATGTTAGCAAAGGCTTAACCGGAGGCATTCCGGGGACAGAAAGGAAGCGTGAACATGGAAACAACAATGACACTGAAGGATCTGCCGATCGGCGTCCCTGCGGTGATTACGGCTGTGGGGGGAGAGGGGGCGCTCCGGCTGCGCTTTCTGGATATGGGCATGATACCCGGCACCCGCGTGCAGGTGCAGAAGGTGGCGCCGATGGGCAATCCGATTCAGATTCTCATCCGGGGGTATGAGCTCACCCTGCGCACCGAGGACGCCGCGCTGATCGCCGTTCGCAAACTGGAGGAGGCAGACAGATGACCTTCGCGCTTGTCGGCAACCAGAACTGCGGCAAAACCACCCTGTTCAACGCCCTGACCGGCTCGAACCAGCACGTGGGCAATTTTCCCGGCGTCACGGTGGATCAGAAGGTGGGGGACATCAAAAACCGGAAGGACTGCCATGTGGTGGATCTGCCCGGCATCTATTCCATCCGCCCCTACACGCAGGAGGAGATTGTCACCCGGGATTTTGTGCTCAACGAAAAGCCGGACGGCATCATCAACATTGTGGACGCCACCAACATCGAGCGCAATCTTTACCTCACGCTGCAGCTGCTCTCTCTGCGCATTCCCACGGTGGTGGCGCTGAATATGATGGACGAGGTGAGGAGCAACGGCGGCTCGGTGGACGTTCAGAAGATGAGCGCGGAGCTGGGGGTTCCGGTCATTCCGATCAGCGCAGCCAAGAATGAGGGGATCTCCGAGCTGACCGACCGGATGCTGGAGGTTTCCCGCAAAAAAATTCTGCCGTCGGTCCTGGATTTCTGCCCGGAGGGGCCGGTGCACCGCTGCATTCACGCGGTGTCGCATATGATCGAGGACCACGCAAAGCAAAGCGGTGTGTCGGCGCGCTTCTGTGCGACCAAAATCATCGAGGGGGACGAGTCCTTTGCCGAGCGGCTCGGGCTGAACGGCAACGAGCAGGAGCTGATTGAGCACAGCATCATCGAAATGGAGCATGATACCGGCCTCGACCGCAACGCCGCTTTGGCCGATATGCGCTACCGGTTCATCGAGCGGGTGGTCGCCGCCTCGGTGGTCAAATGCCGCGAGAGCAGGGAACACCGCCGCAGCGTGCGCATCGACCGCATTCTCACCGGCAAATATACGGCGATTCCGGTTTTTCTCGGCGTGATGCTGCTGGTTTTTTTCCTGACCTTCAACGTCATCGGCAGCTTTCTTTCCGACCTGCTGGCGATGGGCATTGACGCACTCGGAGCATGGGTGGACAGGGGACTGACTGCCTACGGCATCAATCCCGTGGTACATAGTCTGGTGATGGACGGCATTTTTGCCGGCGTCGGCTCGGTACTCAGCTTCCTGCCCCTGATTGTGGTGCTGTTCTTCTTCCTCTCGATTCTGGAGGATACCGGGTACATGGCGCGGGTGGCCTTTGTGATGGATCAGCTTCTGCGCAAAATCGGGCTTTCGGGGCGCAGCTTTGTGCCCATGCTCATCGGCTTCGGCTGCACGGTGCCCGCGGTGATGGCCACGCGCACGCTCTCCTCCGACCGGGATCGCAGGATGACCATTCTGCTGACCCCGTATATGAGCTGCTCGGCCAAAATTCCGATTTATGCGGTGTTTGCAGCGGCGTTTTTTGAAAAATATCAGGCGTTGGTGATGATCGGACTGTATGTTTCCGGCATCATCATCGGCATTCTGGTAGCGCTGCTGCTCAAGGGGACAGCCTTCCGCGGCAAGCCGGTGCCGTTTGTGATGGAGCTGCCGAACTACCGCCTGCCTTCCCCGAAAAGCGTGCTCCTGCTGATGTGGGAAAAGGCCAAGGATTTTTTGCAGAGAGCCTTTACCGTGATCTTTCTGGCAACCCTGATCATCTGGTTCCTGCAGAGCTTTGACGCGCACCTGAATGTGGTGACCGACAGCTCCCAGAGCCTGCTGGCCGCGGTGGGGCGCTGGATTGCTCCTATCTTTATCCCGCTCGGCTTTGCCGACTGGCGGGTGGCCACCGCTCTGATCACCGGGTTTTCCGCCAAGGAGACCGTGGTCAGCACGCTGGGCGTGCTCATGGGAGTGAGCATTGCCGAGCTGAATACCGCGCTGCCCACGCTGTTCACGCCGGTCTCGGCGGTCAGCTTTCTGCTGTTTACACTGCTCTATACCCCCTGTATTGCGGCGGTTGCCACCATTCGCCGGGAGCTGAAATCCACCTGGCGCACGCTCGGGGTGGTTGTGATGCAGTGCGGCGTGGCATGGGTGGTTTCGTTTGCGTTTTACCAGATTGCCAGTCTGTTTTGATTTGAGTTTTGATCGGAAAGGAGATTTGAATATGACGATCGGAGATATCCTGCTGCTCGCCTCGGTTGGGCTTTGGGTTGTGTGGGCGCTGTTTGCCGTGTTTCGCCGCAGATCGGGCGGGAGCTGCTGCACCTCCTGCACCGGGGGCTGCTCCGGCTGTGCACACCATCACAATCGGGAGAGCGAAAAAGCAGAAAAGCCGTAATGTTGTGAGGTTTTGGGAAGGAAAGGGAGATACAGAATGGATGAGAATCAAATTGCCGGGCTGATCGCCGTGGCTGTTTCCGAGGCCAAGAGGAACTACCATGGGGATACGTCGGCCGCCATCAGCAACCTGCACCCGCTGCGGGAGGATTTTTCCCCGGAGGAGGTCAGCATGGAGAGCCTGAATGCCGATTGGAGCGGCGCGTTTGCCTATCATTGCGCCAAGCTCGCCGGGCTGCGTCTGCCGCCCCGCTATCCGGACCCGCGGGTGCGCTCCGGCTTTCAGCGGGTGCAGGCCTGGCGGGAGTACGCGATGCTGCACAAAATCCGTCTGTGGCACAGCCCCGCGGAGCCGCTCTGTCCCGGCGATTTTGTCATTTTCCGGCTTGCGGAGGACCGCCCCGAGCTGATCGGCATTGTGCTCGCGGTGGAAGGCGATACCATGGAGCTTGCGGTCGGGAATTATCACAACCATTCCGCCGTGGTGGAGCGCCCGATCGACGGGCTGATCTCCGGCTTTGTGCGCCTGCCGTAATGATCGCGCGAAACCTCCATGTAAACCGAATAGCTTAACAAAAGCCAAGGTCAAATAAGGGCATTGACCTTGGCTTTTGTAATTTTTTAATAATCAATATATTTTAATCAATGATACACTTATAACACCACATATCACCATATTCATCAAAGACAACCGTAACCGTAAAACGATAATTCATTGTCATGCCAAAAGAGTTTTCACAAGTTCCGGATTCGGAAATATCCCAAGCATAATCGAAATCTTTCCCTCCAACATATGAATCTAACAATATTTCAGTTCCATATTGACTTTTTTTAATTGTCGTTTCTTTGAAAGAAGGATATGTTGCTGTTTCAGGAAATTTCAAGTCGTCTTCTACACATTCTATTGCGTATTTATAGGCCTTATATTCTCTATTGTTAAAAATCGCCGCAGAATAGTCTGAGAATAAGAAAATAATAAATAAAACCAATAGACCAGTAGATATCAGTAATGAAATTAACTTTTTATTTTTTTTACGATGTACTATTTCTGCTGGCTTTTTTGCAGTGGAATTTGTTTTCGTCTGAATAATTAAAGATGCAATTTTTTCCTTTCCTTCTTTGAAAGCCTTTTTACAGATTATAAAACTTATAACAACTCCGATAATTAGTATTATCCACAATAGGATAGCAATTATTGTAGATTTCATTTCTGTAAATAAATAGGAAACAGATGTATAATAGTAGGAAACAATAAGCAGCAATCCTAAAATTAACGCTGATATCGTAAATTTAATATAAGGGAACCTCTAAAAATTAGTTCCCAGTATTAAATTTTGCGATTCAACAGCGAAAAAATGAAATCAGGGCGGCGAATCGCATTCCTGCCTCAAAATTCATGTATATGTTGGGGTTGGAACCCC
>CALXUY010000059.1 GCA_944391805.1 uncultured Clostridia bacterium | reverse complement strand
ATCCGTTGGAGTATCCGAGGATATACCTGAAAAGTGCTTATTAGGCAAATGACTTATTGAAGAGCCGTATGCCTTAATAGGGCACGTGCGGTTCTGTGAGGGGCTTTTGAGACTTGAACCTCTCATCGCAGAGAAATTTGAAATGAAAGGAAGTGAAAAGTCGAGACAAAGTCTACTCGACGGAAAGATGATTATCAGACCCAAATATCTGAAAACATTGCTTGTCTACAAGGATCAGCCGCTTGTAAAGCTGCTGGCGGGAATCCGGCGTTCCGGAAAATCCACAATATTGGATATGCTGCGGGATGAATTGATCAAGGAAGGCGTCAGGGAAGACCACATCCTGTGCTACCGTTACACCTCCATGGATATTCCGGATGGATATACGGTTCAGAATATGAATCAGGATATCCATGCGAGGATGACCGATAATGGCCGATACTATTTGCTTCTGGATGAGATTCAGGAAATTGACGGCTGGGAGAAGTGCGTGAACAGTATGCTGGAAAATGACAATACCGATATATATGTGACCGGTTCCAATTCCAGAATGATGTCCTCCGAGATTTCCACTTACCTGACGGGACGGTATGTGGAAATTCCGGTGTATACGCTTTCCTTTGCGGAATATCTGGATTTCAAGTATGAGTCAGGGAAAACGAAGAAGGAATTGCTTGCGGATTATATTCGTTATGGCGGCTTTCCGGTGGTTGCCAACGGGAATTTTACAGAGAGGACAGCCTATCAGGTTGTTGAAGGGATTTATCATTCGGTTGTCAGCCATGATATCACCAAACGGCATCGGATTACCAATCTGGAGCTGTTTGAACGCGTCGTAAAATATATCGTTGAAAATGTCGGAAAAACTTTTTCCGCAAACGCCATCGTGAAATTTCTGAAAAACGAAAGGCGTTCTCTATCGGTGGAAACCATCTATAACTATCTGGAATGGTTGGAAAAGGCATTTGTGATCTATCGTTGTCCGCGATACGATATGCAGGGAAAGGAGGTTTTGAAAACACAGGAAAAGTTTTATCTGGCGGATCCTTCGCTGAAATACTGTATCCTCGGATATAATCCGAAATCTGTGGCGGCAATGCTGGAGAACATTGTGTATTTCGAGCTGAAGCGCAGAGGTTACGATGTGTATATTGGCAAGAACGGGACAAAAGAAATTGACTTTGTTGCCATTATGAGGGATGAGAAGGTATATGTGCAGGTGTGCCGTGAAATGCCGGAGGAATCCGACAGAGAGATTCAGAATCTGATGGAGGTATCGGATCATTATCCGAAATATGTCGTGACATTGGACGAATACGCAGGCGGAAACGTCAACGGGATTCGGATCATCCACATGTGTGATTTCTTATTACAAGAGAATTTTTAATGAAATTGCTTGTGTCAAAATATTTGGTTTTCTTTTCATAAGGGATTGACGAAACGATAATTTTCTGCTATAATAAATATGTCAGTATCAGAGTTTTATA
Organism: uncultured Clostridia bacterium; assembly: GCA_944391805.1. Classification (GTDB taxonomy): domain Bacteria; phylum Bacillota; class Clostridia; order Oscillospirales; family CAG-272; genus UMGS1865. The sequence goes on along the minus strand of CALXUY010000059.1, from coordinate 35,358 downwards.
TAAACACAGTATAGCAGAGTAATCAAAGTGCCATTTGCGTATTGCGAATGGCATTTTTTGTTTCTCGCCTGAAATCGGGCATCAAGCCGGCAGTCCTTCGGGAATGTCGGCTTTTTGTTATATATTACGGCGGTCAATCCGTCAGAAAAGAAAGGAAGATCAGAAAAATGATGCAATGTCAGGACAATTTTCACACGACATTCTCCAATTATCCGGATATGTACGCCTATCATCTGGTGCAATCCACGAATAGTCAGTGGAAGCATTCACAGGTGAAAAAGCTGCGCGTAGAGCCGTTGGATAAGGCTTCGTTCTGCTATGGAAATCCCGGAGCATTTGCAAGCGGAATCAGCAGAGAAGCGATAGAGGATACGGCGGAAAATCTTGGTTTGGCCCTCCGGATAGACGGGGAGCTTTATCCCTTGCGTGATACGGCATATAAAAGCCTGTTGGATCGTGCCAAAATCGGAGGGACGGCACTTCCCAAGCTGGAAAGAGGAGTACTGGCACAGACGCTGAACGCCTGCCTGAAGCTCTATTCCTCCGAGGCGCTGGCACTGATCCGGGACGAAAAGGTTGCGGCAGTCCATTCGGGAGATCAGAAGGATTATTCCGTGCTCGGAATCGACGCGCTTCTGCAAGCACTGAAATTGAAGCTCGACGAGCGGTTCCCGGAGAACGAATTTGAACAGGGGTACAGTGATCACTCGATTTCCAGCGCCTCCTGGAGACTTCCCAAGCAAAAAGATGATCTGCTCGGTGTTTATACAGGACTGCTTGCGGCGCAGGGAAAAACGAAGCTCGCGGACCGATTGATGCCTGGAATCCGGTTTATCACGTCGGATACAGGCGTGGCCTCGGCAAAAGTTTCCGCGTTATTGATGGGACTGTCCTATCCGATTCATATCGGCGGATGTATTGAGGTCGAGCACCGCCACGGATCCGAAATCAAAGATTTTGACGCGGCGTTGGACCAGCTTTTCGCGCAGTTCGGGGATCAGGTGGCAAAGCTGCAAAAACTGATGGATATCAGGCTGGACTATCCGGTCAATGCAATGACGCGGGTGTGCAAAAAACTTAGTATGCCGAAGAAGGCGGCTATGGAAGCAATCGCCATGTATGAAATGTCATATGGCAGCGGACCGGCTACTGCGCATGACGTCTATCTTGCCATGCAGGAAATATTGTTTAATCTGAAAACGGATGGGACGCCGGAAAGCAAGCTGCTGACTGTGGAGGAGAATCTGGCAAGGGCATTGTCTCTGCCATGGCAGGAATATGATCTTGCGAAGGCGGTGGCATACTGATGGCCAAGCCGAATATTCTTTGCGACTGTGCCGGAATGACCAATGAGCGGTGGCTGGAATGTCGGATGCACGGACCGAAAGGGAATATCCCGTACACTGTGGGAGGCAGCGATGTGGCGGCAATATTTGGTGTTTCACCATGGACCACACCGTTGGAGCTCTGGATGATCAAAAAAGGGAAAATCAAGCCCGCAGTCAAAGCCAATGCCAATCAATTGTCGATGGGGCACATGTTGGAACCGATTGCGGCGCATTTTTACGCGGTCAAAACAGGCAACACGGTCATCGATGATACCTACATGTATCAGCATGCGGATCATCCTTACGCTCTTGCGGATTTCGATCGCCGGTTTGTCAGGACTTCCGACGGTGAGCATGGCATTTTAGAGTGCAAATCCTGTACCTATCACAATGCCTCTCATTGGGCGGACGGTGCGTACCCCCTGTATTACGAATTTCAGCTCCGCTACTATCTGGCAGTCGCAGACGTTCGCATCGGTGCTTTTTCCGCACTGTGGGGGAATAATCCGGACGCGGATATGGCAATGCCGGAGCTGGTGAGAGATTCGTTCAAAGAGGACATGATATTCGAGAAGCTGGAACGCTGGATCTGGAGTCTGGAGCATGACAGGCCTCCGACGATGCAGGGAATCGAACCGTCATTGGCGATGAAATCTCTTGCACGAATTTATGGAGCGAGCAAGCCCGGACTTCCGACAATTGAATTTCCGAAATCTCAGGAGCGGATTCTTTCCGAATTGGTATCGACGCAGAAACAAATAGAGGAACACAAGGCAGAGCAGAAACGACTGGAGAAGGAGGCGGAAGCGTATTCGGTTCGGATCGCAGAACTCATGAAGGACCATGAACATGGCGTTCTGGAAACGACGACCGACAAATACCTGATTGATTTTGTGACCAGAAAAAGTAACCGGACGGACACAGCGGCCCTGAAGAAAAAATATCCGGAGATCTACACAGAGATATCAAAAACCACAGAAAGCCGGAAGCTCAGCGTCAGCAGAGTTCCGCTTTAATTTATATTGGAGGAAAAGGTGAATCATCAGATATTTACACAGGACTGGGAGAAGGAACTGCAACGGAAACTGCTTTTCCAACCGGCCTCAAATGATAAGTGGGCATATATCTGCTCACCCTTGAGAGCAGACAAGAAAGAGCAGACGCGGATGCATATGAGAGCAGCGTCGGCATACATGTACTATTCAGAAGCTGTGCTGGGGATTCCGGCAAAAGCTCCTCACGCGTTTATGCCTTACCTATTGAACGATGGAATTCCGTCTGAGAGGGCATTGGCTCTGGATTTCGGTCTTCGTCTGCTCGGACAAAGCCGGATGCTGTTGGTATGCGGCGACCGGATCAGCAGCGGAATGCAGGATGAGATCGCATATGCTCTGAGGCTGAATATACAAATTGTTGCTTTCAATGCGGAGCTGATTCCTGCAGTCAAAATGATTGCAAAAACAGAAACCGGCGGATCAGACCCTGTCCGTTGGAACTTACACCATCCTGTTATGGGAATGTCTGCGGCAGAGCTTGACAGATTTCTGAACCCGGAGGAGAGAAATGGTATGTGAATTTCAAAAGCTGATTTATCCGCGTGAAGGAAGCCCATCCGATACCGGAGGCTATATGGTTGCGGTATATACCCCGTGCGAGCGCGTTCTGGATCTTGCCGGCAACGTATTAAAGCAGATCAAGGCAGTGGGATATTGTCTGCCCGTTTCCTCCGAAATTCGCTATGATATAAAGGGGCACTGGGCAAAGGACGCAAAGCACGGGCTTCAGTTTGAAGTGGAGAATTACGAGGAGATCGTCATTCCAACTCGAGAGGGGATTATCGCCTATCTTTCATCCGGACAGATTCGCGGAATCGGAAGGGTTCTGGCTGAACGGATCTATGAAGCGTTCGGGAACAAGACACTGGAGATCCTGGATCAGGCTCCGGAAAAGCTCCTTGCCATACAGGGAATCAGCCAAAACAAGCTGAAGGCGGTCAGGGACTCTTATCTGGCCAATCGCGGCGCGCGGGATGTCATTGCATTCCTTGTTCCGCACGGGATCACGCCGAACCGTGCAGTGAAGCTGTATCACGAGTACGGAAGCCGGACGATGGAAATTGTCAGGGAGCATCCGTATCGGCTTTGTGAATTGGCCGGGATTGGATTTGCCACGGCAGATCAGATTGCCATGCGGATGGGCTTTGACCGGCTGTCAACCGAGCGCGTGGATCAGGCATTGTTGTATACGTTGATAGAGGCCGAAGGAAGGGGAAATCTTTGCATGGAAAAGCACGCTTTCATCCGTGCCTGCCGGAAGCTGCTCAACACGGAGGAGCTGTCAGAGGAGATGTTGGCCAATCGTGCGGCACGACTGCTGCATACAGGACTGCTGATGGATTATCTCGGGAATGTATACAGATCCTGCACGGCACAGGCAGAGATCCGTTTGGCTGAAGCCGTGATCCGGCAGAAGCTGTCGTTTCATGAAACGACGGATTTTACCGATTTGGATGCTGACCTGGATGAGGAGGAACAACATCTGTGTATCAGAATGACCGAAGAACAGCGCAGCGCGGTCCGTATGGCTCTGACAAATGGCCTTTCCATCATTACCGGAGGGCCGGGAACCGGAAAAACCCTGATACAGAAGGCAATTCTGGACCTGTATGTGAAACATTATCCCGGCGCTCAGATCTGCTGCTGTGCTCCGACCGGACGCGCGGCAAGAAGAATGGAGCAGTCCACCGGATATCCGGCTTCTACCGTACACAAGGCGCTTGGTCTTGTGGCACGGGAGGACGGAAGCTACGGTGAGCCGGGAGAGCTGGCTGCCAACCTGGTATTAGTAGATGAAACATCGATGCTGGATGTTTATCTTGCGGAGAAGCTGTTTGCGGCAATACAGAGCGGAACACAGCTTGTTCTGGTCGGCGACGCCGACCAGCTCCCCTCTGTCGGTCCGGGCGCCGTGCTCAGTGAGCTGATTGCGAGCGGCTGTGTTCCCAGCGTCAGATTGGATAAAGTGTTCCGACAAAGCTTCGGGAGCCGCATCGCCGCGAACGCGAAGCTGATCCGGCACGGAACGCTCGGGTTGGAATACGGAGACGATTTTCAGTTTGTGGAATCTCCGGTGTTGGCCGAGTCCGCCGAAAAAATTATCAGCCTTTATATAGGAGAAACCGGCCGGTGCGGCGTGGACAATGTGGCGCTGCTCAGTCCATACCGTCAGAAGACGGAGACAGGGGTGAATGCATTGAATGCACGGCTGCGGGAGGTGATCAATCCGCCGGCAGCGGGAAAGGCGGAAACGCCGGACGGCATGAAAAAGTTCCGCGTCGGCGATAAAGTGATGCAAATCAGAAATCATGAGGACGTCAGCAACGGAGATCTTGGCTACATCAGGCAAATCCAATATGATGACGGTGATTGCATTGTCCGGGTGGATTTCGGAGACGGACGTGTCAAGGAATATAACGCGGGAGCCGGAGATCTGGATATGTTGGAGCTTGGCTATGCCCTGACCGTACACAAATCGCAGGGAGCGGAATACAGCACGGTGATCGTTAATCTGCAATGCGCACACGCTGTCATGCTGACACGTCCGCTGATCTATACCGCGATCACGCGCGGAAAGAACAGGGTGATTCTCGTCGGGGAACGGCGTGCGCTGTGCATAGCAATCAAGCGAGCGGACACGGAAAAGCGCGGCACCTGCCTTGCCGCACGGCTGCAGGAAAAAAGGAGGATGAAAAATGAAGCTGATTGAGCAGTATCATGAGTTGAAGAAAAAAATGCAGACAGAGCTCCAGGCCGGAAAACTCCGACCGGAACAATTGTTTTTGTATCAGGAGTTAAATTATCGCGTTGACGTGTTGGAGACCATGCGTGATTTCTGTCAATCTGCGCCGGTTACGTGTGACGCGAGTGTACTGGTGACTCATTTCAGAATAGTGGATTGCCGGGGAGGATTTCGATGACATTGCACCGGACGAGCTGAAGGAACTGCCCGATTCCGGTTCTCTGCAAACGCTGTCGCCGGAAAATCCAAAAGAAACTGCCTGCGCAGGTGTTGATGCCCCGGCAAAGGAACCGACAGAGGAAGAGAAGCTGGAGCTTGCCTTGAAGCAGCCCTGTCCAATCGGAAAATTCCAAGGGAAAACAATGGGCGAGGTGATGATGCTGGATCCGAAAGCGTTGGTCTGGATTGCGACCAAATATACAGGTGACGAGTCTATCAAAGAAGCGGCAAAACGGATCTGCGAGTATTCACTTCATCAATCCGAACAATAAATAAATGAGAAAGAGAGGAGGGGATGGCCGGCAGGCCGTCCCTGATCAATTGGATGGATCAATTTCAAATGATAGATATTATCGGGCTGATCGGTCTTCCGTATCCGAAAGCCGGGCAGAGCTCGTATTATGTCAAATGCCCATGCTGCGATGATGCTCCGAACAAAAGGCATCTGAATATCAATCTGAAAAAGAATGTATTCCGGTGCCCGCGATGTGGGGCTTCAGGCGGTATTTTCGATTTATATTCATTATGTACCGGAACGCCAAGAGATAAAGCATACAAGGCCATCCGCAACCGGCTGAAACCGGAATCCAATATTCCCCGAAAGCCGGCATACAAAGCGCCGGAGCAGACAAAAGAATCCGATATGGAGGAAAATCCGCTCAATGATTTGGAGATCCGTCATGCCACATATTCGGCAATGCTGAATATGCTGACCCTTGCTCCGGACCATCGGGAGAATCTGTTGAATCGCGGACTGACTGACGAGAATATTGAACGGCTTGGCTACAAGTCCACACCGGTAACCGGAATGACTGCGCTTGCAAAGCGGCTGCAGTCGGAAGGATATTATCTTGCCGGCGTTCCGGGTTTTTACCGGAACAATGATGGGGCGTGGACCTTTATCCATGAACAGAGAGGGATTCTGATTCCGGTTCGGAACAAAGACGGATTGATACAGGGACTTCAGCTCCGGCGAGACGACGTGGAGAAACGAAAGTTTCGTTGGATTTCCAGCGGTGATCGAAGGGATGGGTGCCGGGCGGAAGGCTGGACACATTTATCCGGGCAGGTAACGCCGATTATCATCGTTACAGAAGGGCCCATGAAAGCGGATGTGATCAATGCTCTTACCGGGAGGACGATTCTGGCCGTTCCCGGTGTCAATACCCTGACGCATCTGGGGTTGGCACTGGATGAGCTGAAGCAGGATGGACTCCAAGAGATTCAAACGGCATTTGATATGGATTATATGGTCAATCCTCATGTACAGCAGGGGTTCCGGAATCTTCTGGCTCTACTGGATGCAAACGGCTTCCGATACGGTACGTATTTATGGGACCCCAGATATAAGGGTTTGGATGATTTTATCTGGGAATGCTGTATGCAGAGGCAGAGAAATCATCAAGCAGAAGACGGGGTGTGAAGGATGTTGGTTTTGTTTCAGAATCTGTTGGAAGAAAAGCTGGACTTACAGTATGGACTTCTGATGGATGAACAGTGGGTTTGCTGCCTGTGTGGGTGTGAAGGGCGCTTTGAGAAAGGGGATTACCGTGTGATTCGGAAATATCCCAATGCCAATATCAGTGCCGTGATTTGGCAACACCTGCATGGTCATCTCCATCTCAGCGAATAAGGATACAGCAGACAACGGTGAAGAACGGTCGAAGCATGAAATATAGGTTTCACCATTCTTCAGACCGTTGCCATAGAACGGATAGTGGAATACAAGCAAACAGGATAAAATATGCATTATCGGAGCTATTGACTTGACATTATGGAAATAATCGTGTATAATAAAATGGAATATTATAAAGACATATGCATAGAGAGTGCTGTAGAAGATATTGAAATATTTCTGATATTAGAGGAAAAGTGATGAAAATATATCATGGAAGCAATATGATTGTAGAGCACCCTGCGTTAGTTCCACAAAACCGTTTTCTGGATTTTGGCTATGGTTTTTATACAACGACCAATCCAGTCCAAGCCCGGAGCTTTGCAGGAAAAGTTTACGTCGCGGAGGCTGTGCAATATTGAATATATATGAAGTAGATGATCGACAACTGCTTCACACGTTGAAAATAAAAAAATTCATGGGAGCAGACGAAGAATGGCTTGATTTTGTGGCAGAAAACAGAAACGGAACGTACAGTGGAGAGCAGTATGACTTGATTATTGGTGCAGTAGCAAATGATGACGTTTATCGGACGATGCAACTTTATATGGCTGGACTTTACACAAAAGTGCAAGCACTAGAAGCTCTGAAAATAAAGAACTTGTATGATCAATATGTTTTCGCAAGTGAAAAAGCACTTCGGTGTTTGAAATTTATCGGATTTGAAGAGGTGTAAGATGGACGAGAAGTTTCAGGCATTGTTGAGCATAGCAGTGATTCCGCAGGTGGTAGATATTATAGTGAAAGAGAGAAATCTGAGCGAGCTAGAGGCAATCAAAGCATTTTATCACTCAAAGACGTACGAACTATTGGAAAAAGAGGAAACCAAAGTCTGGCATTACAGCCCTCTGACAATTTATCATATATGGAACACGGAACAAGAAACGGGAGAAATTATGTGGCCAGAAGAGGGAGGGATGGCATGAGCAAAGAATTATCTTTTCTGATTTATTGTTTGGAAGAATACCGAAGTCAGAAAAATATGACTGGCAAAGCAGTAATTGAATTGTTTGAACAGTATTCGGTTTGTGAATACCTGCAGTCTTTTTATGAAGCATTGCATACAACCGGCGCGAAATATGTTGTAAATGATATTGACATGTATATTGCATCAAAACGGAGAGGCTAAAAGAGTGCCCAAAAACACATAGCAAAAACAGACCACCGAACCTTAAAATTGCTTCGGTGGTCTGTTTTTGAATAGATAAAATCCATAATTTTTATGTTCATAATTTATTAACAAATAGAATATAAGGAAAAGCGTTGAAAAAATGGAAATTCTATGTTATAATGGAAATACAGTCAATCAGCCGTAAAACGAATTGCAAACCCGACAGCGAATGCTTGCATTGGTATTTGTTGCGCTGCGTTTCCATCCTGTACGGCGAAGAACCGTATCAGCAACGGCAAATATTCACATGACGCATGAGGTGTCAGGGTTGGTTCAATCCTGATGTTTTATGCGTTTTTTTGATTGTAAAAATGAATATTGGAGGGGGAATGCTGTTTGAGAGATGTTTGGATTTTTCAATTCTGTCTGATTGTGCCGCTGCTCTTTCGGCAGCAATCGTTCAGACGCAAGGTTGTCTGAATACCTGTTAAGAAATCAATTCAAACTGTTGACATAAAAGAAAGACGCGAATCATACTTGACCTACAGACAAGTGTACTACTGCCTGTTTTCAAAATCCGGTTTTACACAAGGATGCGCGGATAAGGGGAAGGAGATAAAAAATACTCGTCTCATCCAAGATAAAGAGATCATCAGAGAAATCGGATAGAAATAGGATCGATGTATTTTGTTGCATTTGATTTTTTAGGCGGTGGGATTGCTATATTGGATCCCACTGCCTTTTCGTTTTGATAGTTCAAACGGTTGTAAAAACGGTTATGGAAACAGAATATTTTTAGAATCTGACAATCAAATGGTGGCCGGCTGTGGAATTCCGGTTGGTTTCTCATGTTTTAAATTACGGTTATGCGATTTATGGCATAACCGTTTTTTCATATTCAAAGAAGAGAAGGGAGGTGATGCCTATGACCTGATTGCTATGATGTCTGAAGATGAAGGTGGTAGAAAAACAAATCATAGCATGCCACTATGGCATGTGAAGGTTAAATATTTTTTTGCTGTGGTAGCATGCGCGACTCAAAAAGGAGGTAAGCATGGAACACAGCAAGCAAAATGACCGACTTCGTGGAGAATTCACCGTTTGGCTGGAAAAGTTGATTGTAAGAGCAAAACTGAGTTTTATCCGACAGCACAGTAAATATCTGAAAATCATTTCAATAGAAGATCTTTCTGAAGAGGCCTTTGCAATACTTGATGAGCCGATAGTATCCCGAGATACATTTGAGTTTGAAGATGAAAAAATAGAAAGAGCTTTTACAAAACTGCCAATTTCGCGTCGCCGTATTCTTATCATGCTGTTCCTGGAAGAACTGACGCCCGAAGAAGTCGCAAATAAAATCGGATGCTCAGTGAATTCGGTTTATCTACAGCGTATGAGAGCTATAAAAGAATTGCGGAAACTGATCACAAGGGGGGACGAAAATGAACACAAGTGAGTTTCGTTCGATTCTTGAACGTGCCGTCTCCGGAGACAGAAAGGCTGTTGAGGCTGTTTTGCTTTTATATATGCCTTTAATCAATAAACACAGCTATATAAACGGTATTCTGGATGAGGATTTGAAACAAACAATATTGCTTCATATCATCAGGAATATATCCAATTTTAAGATTAGATAAACGTCGAACAAAAAGCATTCGCGCCAAGGAAAAAAGCCAAAGCGTGAATGCTTTTATTTTCGGAAATTTGAGCAAAATTGTAAAGTATTTTTTGAAAACATGACAGAAATTCAACTTTTCATGTGTTTTTATAGATGAAGGCATCTCCATGCCATGTTCTTTGACAATTGCATACTGAATCATCAGGAACATAACTCATGCTTGAGCTGTTTCATTGGTGCGCCAAGATCCTAATGTATAGGGGAGCGATAGAACCATATGAAGTAATTCGAAATTACAATCGAAGGTGGCCATGATGGTATGGGGGACAATGATACTTTCGTATGAAAACGCGACCGGAATACCTCGCCGGAGGAGAAATCCTATGTGGTTGGTTGTAGCCGACCGCCTGATGATGTTATAAATTTTATCGTCAAACTTTCTGTTGTGTTTTAAAATTCCCAATTGTGTCTGATCATCAAAAAAGGAGAACGCTTTATGGAAATAAAAAATTGTAATTCTGAAAAACTGTATTTAGAATACCAAAATGGCAAACCCATTATGAGAATGGAAAGTCGCGGGGTAAAGATGGAATTCCATTTTATTGAAACGCCGCCGACAATCAATGCGAAACAAGTGATTGTAGATATTCTTACATCTGTGTATAGCTCAAAATTCCCCGTATGATATGGTGTGATTTACACATTTTTATGTTTGATATGAATCTGATATAATATATGTGCGGCGAAAGCAGCATGTTCTTTGAAAACCAAATAGGCAGTTGGTATTTTCCGTAGAAAGTATTGGAGGTCAGTAAAATGAAAAGAGTTTACACATTATATCGTGTTTCTACCGTGAAGCAAGTAGATATTATAAAAGATGATATTCCAATGCAAAGGATTGCATGCCATGAGTTCGCCGAAAAAATGGGGTGGACTATAATTAAGGAAAAAGAAGAGAAGGGGATATCTGGCTTTAAAGTATCTGCAAGCAAGCGTGATGCAATTCAAGAGTTAAAGGACGCAGCCCTAAATCAGGAATTTGACATCCTGCTGGTTTTTATGTTTGACCGTTTAGGAAGAATTGAAAACGAGACACCATTTATCCTACAATGGTTTGCAGAGCATGGAGTTGAAGTATGGTCAGTTAATGAAGGACAGCAAAAATTTGAACAACATGTGGATAAACTGATGAACTATATTCGATTTTGGCAGGCATCGGGTGAATCTGAGAAAACTTCAATTCGAGTAAAAACAAGATTACAGCAAATGGCTAGCGAAGGCATTTTCACTGGAGGGAGAGTTCCCTTTGGTTATAAACTGGTAGACAAAGGCCGACTAAATAAAAAAGGACAGAATGTGCGTGATCTTGAAATATGTCCAGAGGAAGCAAATATCGTAAGTACACTTTATGATATGGTTATTGAGGGAGGATACGGTTGTCATCAGCTTGCGGCATTTATGAATAAGCAGGGATGTAAAACTCGGGCTGGAGGAGAATTTAAAGGATCAAATGTTTTGAGAATTTTGAAAAATTCATTAAATCGAGGAGTCCTTAGCCGAGGACAAGCGAGATCAGAACCAATTCCTGAACTTAGAATTATATCCGATGCAAAATTCTTCAGAGTAGCTGAAATTCTCGAACAAAGAAACGGAAAAAATGAAGAGAAACGTCAGATTGCTTTGAGGAACAAAGGGCAGGCATTGCTTGCAGGAATTATATTTTGTGGGCATTGTGGAACACATCTGGCAACCAGTCGCGAAGTAAAAAAACACATTCTTAAAGATGGGACAGAACACGTATATAGTACCATTAGATATATATGTTATCACAAAAGCAGACGATTAAAAGATTGCGATGGACAGAGTGTATATAATGCGCAAAAAATTGATGAAGCAGCAATTCAAGCCATACACCAGATTTTTGCCAGTATAACAGGGTGCCCGGAAGAAGAGAAAATTCAGCAGATACATAAACGAGCATTGCTGGATATACAGGCCAGACATCATAAGGTAACTGAAGAAATCAAAAAAATTCAAAGCAAATTGTCAGCCCTCCGTACTGAGATTTCCAATGCCATTACGGGGGAAAGTGTTTACTCAAAAGAGGATCTTGCAAGTGCTCTTCAAGAATTGAAGGAAACGCTTGAAAATCGGGAAAAAGAAGCTGAAAGACTGAGGGAGGAGGAAGATGATAAGAAAAAACTAAGCGAAATGATTATCCCTACCTACAAGCAGTTTCGTTCTTGGGCGATTGAATTTGACGAAGCATCATTTGAAGTCAAGAAGATGATAGCAAGTCAGCTATTCTCTCGGGTTACAGTATATAAAAACTATAAAATAACATTTGAGTTGAATTTCACTTATCGGCAGTTTTGTGAGGATTGGATTGATCAAACGCCACTTTTAAAAAGTTCGTCGTAATTAAATATTGTTGCGTATTAAGAAGATTTGTGGTATAATTTATCTAGAAAAGCACACGAACACTCTTTGCTTGTTGAGTTATTAATGGATTATTTATTTGAAATTTTTCCTACAAATGTCACTTGGTTGACGGTTAGGTATCGAGCGTATTCTTTGCCAGCGGGAACCGAGCTGAACCCGAAGAATATTGTTGATCCCAAGCAATTTGAGCTGCGCACGCCGGATGTGGTCATCAAGGTTGCCCCCGGCCGGAGTGATCTGGTGGAAACCCGTGTGATTGACGGCAATCAGTACATCCTGATCCGCGCCAACGAAGGGGTGGAGCTGAACGGCCTGAACGTCCGGTTCGATGAGCTGCCGCAGCAGTGAGAGGGAAAGATGCTAACTGTCAGAAGGTAAGGCAGCGCGGTCCATATCCGATCGGAGCGTTCGGCTGCCTGATCCGCCGCACCCGCACGCGGCGCCCGGAATGAAGCAAAAAGGAGGGAAACATGGTGAAGCGCTGCATTGTCTGAGCCGGAGTCGTCGAGAGCATCAGACATCAGAAAAGGAGAATAAAACAATGGCGATTCCGGATAGCGGAAAAATATTTCCCCGCATAGGGGATGATACGATTGTGTATCTGAAGAACGTTGTCACAAATCCGAATATTGAGGTTGGTGATTTCACGTTCTACAATGATTTTGTAAACGACCCGAGGGATTTTGAAAAAAACAATGTCCTGTATCACTACCCGATCAACCATGACAGACTGCAGATCGGGAAGTTCTGTTCGATTGCCTGCGGAACAAAATTTCTGTTCAACAGTGCCAACCATGCGATGCGCTCGCTTTCCACATACCCGTTTCCGATCTTCTACGATGAGTGGGAGCACGGCATGCAGGTCGATCAGGCATGGGATAACAAGGGCGATATTGTAGTGGGGAACGATGTGTGGATCGGCTTTGAGGCGGTGATCCTTGCCGGCGTGACCATCGGCGACGGCGCCATCGTCGGCGCACGGGCAGTTGTGACAAAGGATGTTCCGCCCTATATCATTGTCGGCGGGGTTCCCGCAAGGCCAATCCGAAAGCGGTTTTCGGAGCAGACCGTGGAGGCGCTTCTGGCAATGCAATGGTGGAATCTTCCGCCGGAGGAGATACTGGAGCGGATCCGGTTCCTTCAGTCGGGAAATTTAGAGGCGCTCCGGGCGATGACCGGCACACCGGAAGGATAAACGCGGCGCTGCTGACGTGCCTTTTCGTTCCGTGAAACGGGCGCAGAGAGGAAAGCGGATATTGGCTTTCTTTCCCTGCGCCCTGCTGCGTGTCCATTGGCGGCTGTATGCCAAGAATAACAGAAAGCAAAACCACCCATTTGACGCTTGATGGGTGGTTTTGTTTTTGTATACCGGCTTCAGGCAAACATCATTTTGGATTGGTACAGATCCTGAAAAAAGGCCTTGGTGTCGGACAACAGGAGCTGCTTTGTCTGCGTTGGCTGGTGCTTCAGCCAGTAGCGAACCAGGAAAGAGGCCGCGCCTGTCAGCGCCGCAGCCTGTGCTTCAATCGAATATCGGAGTGGGCGCTGTGCGTTCAATTCCGTCAGCAGTTGGTTGATGGATTTTTCTATGGTAGTGGAAACCATTGTGATGACCAGCTCATTGTTATTGAGCGCTCCTATAAACGCGCGCCTCTCCCAGCATTCGTCAATCAAAGCCTCCAGCAGATTCAAGGTAAACTGGAGTGCGTCACTTTCAATTGTTACCTGCGGATGCGCGGTCTCCATTCTGCGCACAATGTTTTCTTTGATCTCAAGCAGTACATCGTTGAGCAGGTCGTATTTGTCATCGTAATGCTTATAAAAGGTCATTCGGTTGACCAGCGCCTCACGGCAGATTTCGTTGACATTGATTTTGTCAAAATTATTTTTTTCCATCAAATGCATCAGTGCTGCACGCAGATCACGGCGTGTTTTGACAATGCGTATATCCTGCTTTTTTGTGTTATCCATACAAATTTCCTTTCCTGTATGATTATCCATACAAACGCCCGTTTTTTGTATGAGGGTGAACTCTTGCCAATATGTATATTATAGTATATAATAATACACATGTCAAGATAAAATTCAAATTGTAAAAGGAGGAATTTGTTTGGAACCGATCGAGGTACAGTCCCTGAGCAAGGATTACGGACACGGATGCGGTGTATTTCATGTATCCTTGTCTGTACATGAGGGTGAGGTATTCGGTTTTTTGGGGCCGAATGGTGCCGGAAAGTCTACAACGATACGCCATTTGATGGGGTTTTCCAAGCCGGATGAAGGGCAGGCTCTTTTATTCGGGCGAAAAGCCTTTGAGAATTACGCGGATGTGATGAATCGGGTAGGTTACCTGCCTGGTGAAATCGCGCTTCCCGCAGGTCTGACGGGCTGGGATTTTATTGATATGATGAAAAAACTGCGGGGTACGGATTGCGATGAGAATACCCAACGACTGATGAGAATGTTTGACCTTGATCCCTCCGGGGAAACCAAACGGATGAGCTTGGGGGTGAAGCGAAAACTGGCTGTTGTAACCGCTTTCATGCATGACCCGGACGTTCTGATTCTCGATGAGCCTACGAGCGGCCTGGATATTGTGATGCAGGAAACCTTTGTCGATTTCATCAAGGCGGAGAAGCGGCGTGGCAAAACCATTCTGCTCTCCTCGCACATCTTCAGTGAGGTGGACGCCACTTGCGACCGGATCGCCATCATCAAGGACGGTCGGATTGTTTCGGATTTTATCGCCGACGATCTGCGGCATAACTCCAATAAAAACTATGATCTGATTTTTACCGACCAGGCGGCATTTGACACGTTTGCGGAGGAAAACCAAAACAACCCGCATTTCCGGATTGTGGAGAAAAACCGGGAAGCGCTGCGGCTCCTTGTCAATGTCGATGACGCGCAGATCAATGCGCTGATCCGGAAGATGTGCGGAAGCGGTATTTTGGAGTTTCACCACCGCAGAGAAACACTGGAGGAGTATTTCATGCAATATTACAAAGAAGATATGCATTTCGGGGGTGTTGTATGAAGCATGCGATTGAGATCCAGGAGCTGACAAAGGATTATGGCAATGGGCGAGGTGTGTTCGGCTTGAATCTGAACATCGAGCCGGGCGAGATGTTTGGGTTTGTCGGAACGAACGGTGCCGGAAAAACCACAACCATTCGCCACATGATGGGGTTTTTAAGGCAGGATTCGGGCAGTGTGCGCGTCCGGGATATGGACGCTTGGGCGCAAGCCAGTGAAATCAAAAGGTACGTTGGCTATGTGCCGGGGGAAATCGCGTTTCCCGATCTGCCGAACGGAATTGTCTTTTTGCGCTCACAGGCAGAGCTGCTTGGCATCAAAGATATGCGTTATGCCAACGAGCTGATCGATCGTCTGCAGCTGGACCCCTCTGCAAATCTCCGTCGGATGAGCAAGGGAATGAAGCAGAAAACAGCGCTTGTCGCGGCTCTGATGAGCGACCCGGAAATCATTCTTCTCGACGAGCCGACGACGGGATTGGACCCTTTGATGCGAGTGGCTTTTCTGCAAATCATTGAGGAGGAGCATAAAAGGGGCAAGACAATCTTTATGAGCAGCCACATGTTTGAAGAATTGGAGGCAACGTGTGACCGCGTTGCTCTGATTGACTGCGGAAGACTCGGAGATGTTGTTTCGATGAAGCAAATCCGCTGCCGGCCAAGTGTGGAATTCAAAATCGAATTCAACAATCCTTCGGATTACGGCAATTTCTGCATGCTGCGCTACCATATTGTGCGGAATCAACCGGAATATCTGCAGGTAACGATAGATTTCCCGCGCTGCGAGGTGGAACGTCTGTTTCACGATTTGTCTGTTTTTGATGTAAAATTCATTGCAGAAGTGCCTTATACGCTTGAAAAATATTTCAAAGAAAGTCTGAACCAGAAACAGAAAAAGGAGAAAAATCATGTTCAGTAAGCCGCTGTTCAAACAGTCCTGCAAGGCGAATGCGGTTGTTTGGGGACTTGTGACATTCGCCACGTGTTTTATGCTTGCGGTTGTCATTCTGATTATCGGTACATCCGACGCAAGCAATATCCGCGACTCTATGGTGAAGGTATTTCAGGACGATTATGTCAATGCAAAGATTGATGAGACCGCTATGCGCTATTACCATATTACGGAAGGCGCATTGGAGGCCTATGAGGAAAAAAAGGAGGCCTTCCGCACGCTGATCGAAGGTGTTACCGAAGAGGGATACGTGACGGTTACACAGGGATATGAAACGCTTGTCGCGGGCGGTGCCGACGATGAAACGGCCCGTGCGACAATTGATTCGCAGACATCGGCATTGGGACTGACCCGGGAATATGTGGATGTTCTGATCGATTATTATCTTGCATGCGGCAGCGATCTCTCGGAGCCAACGGTTTCGTCTTATATTATGAACGGCGTGGCGGATGGAGTAACGGCGCAGATCTTGGCGCAATATGGCCAGGAGGCTGCCGATTCCGCGCGTGGAATGATGACCGGCGCAATCGAGGCTTACCTATCTCAGGATGCGCTTTCCACAACGGATTTTGCCGCCGGATATATCGCGGAGCTGGTTGGAGAACAGATGTCCGAGCTGCTTTTGCAGGAGGGCTTGACCTATGTCCCCGCTGAGATTGAAGCCGAAGCTGCAGAAGCCATCAGGAATTTCCGCGGTCGTCTGCTGGTCGATCCCGATCAGGATGCCGACGTGCTGATTGCCGAGCTTTGCTCGAGCATATTGGACGAATTTCCGGAGGACGTGACGGTTGCACTGGAAGAGATCCAGAATTTGGATGTTTTCGGCTTGATCGTTGGCGCCGTGTTTTTCAAGGCGGCAGGACTGCTCCTGCCAATGGTTTATACCATTATGACGGCAAACAACCTGATCGCCGGTCAGGTTGACAGCGGTTCGATGGCGTATGTGCTGTCTACGCCAACCAAACGAGGCAAGGTCATATTCACGCAAATGTGCTTTCTGGTTTTGTCGCTCTTTTCCATGTTTGCGCTCACAACCCTGACCGGCGTGGTCTGTCTGGCTGCCATCGGAGACAGGACGGCCGTCACCGTTTCCTACGGGGAGATGGTGCTGCTGAATCTGGGAGCATTTATCACGATGTTTGCCATTTCCGGAATCTGTTTTCTTGCATCTGCCTGGTTCAATCGCAGCAAGCAGGCTACCACATGGGGCGGAGGACTTTCGATGTTCTTCCTTGTAACCATCATACTCGGCATGTTCGGCTCCAAGGTCATTCCGAGCGCCATCCGCATCGATGCGATGAATTATTTCAACTATGTGACAATTATCAGCTTGTTTGACAGCATATCCATTCTGAACGGTACGCTGACCTTTCTGTGGAAGCTGGCGATTCTTGCGGCAATCGGTATTGCCTGCTATGCGGTTTCGGCAATCCGATTCCGTAAAAAGGATTTGCCGCTATAAGCCTGCATTCAAAGCCCTCGGGCAGTATCGCGTGGTGTAAAATACGGCTAAAACGCCGGTCAATTGACGGAGAGCGCAATTGACCGGCGTTTCTGTTCCCGGAAAGAGTGATTATTTTCTTTCCGTTCTGGCTTCCCGCACGATGAGGTCGGCGACCAGTGTGGTTGCGGTCGTGATCACCAATGAAGCCACGATGTATTGCAGCAGCTCTGCGTAATAATATGCCGAGCCGACCGGGTCGATCGCGCGGTCGTTCAGGTAGGATACCAGCAAAGCGACCGCAAATATCAGAATGACGGGAAGCTCCGCCAGCAAAATCTGCACGGCTTTCGCTTCGGGAATCGGAAAATGAACGGATTTGTGTTTCATGATGTGTGCCGTCTGCCCGGGGAGTGGCAGTATCCTTTCTGTAATTCCTGCGGATTCTGAAAAAATCAGACTGAATTATGAGAATATGCGCATATTTTTCCTTTTTTGAGCATATGTATATAAGAGGATGTATTCATCGCGGATATCCGGAATCCGGCAGCTTCTGATACTATTTTACAGGATTATCGATAAAATGTAAAGAGGATTCTTTTTCCGCATCCCCGTTTTGCAAAAAAAATATCTGTAAAAACTGTATAATCATACATTTACAGGGGGGAAATATCCATTTTGTCGGATGGCGGAAGGAATTTTTGCGGAAATTGCGGGAACAAATACACAAAAACGCGGGTTTTCGGTTTGGAATTTCTTGTCTGCGGATGGTGTATAATGGGGATCGCGGGAATACGCTGATCACAAAAAAAGGAGTATGAATCATGGAAAACAAAAAACGCAATCCCGATGGCGCCGTAACGTTGGCGGAAGAAATCATATCGTTCGGGGGCATGCTGCTGGAATACCGGCTTTTGGTGTGCAATACATATGCCGACCGGTTCCGGGTGATGGTCCTGTCTGGCAGCGAGCGTGCCGTGAGCGGCGTCGGCAATGAAATCGGGGAGGCGCTCAAGCTCTATCGGTCGGTGGTGCATGGGCGGGTCACGCCCTGTGCGCTGGAGGATGTGATGTACGATCTGTGCCGGCGCTGACTGTACGCCGGGCCGGCGAACTTCCGGCTGTGGGCAAAGCGGTGCCGGCGGCTGGCTGCACGGCGCTTTTGGATCTGTGTGCAGACCGGGGGCCTGCCGTTGACGGCATGCATCGGACGGTCAGGGCTGCGAGCACGCATACACGGGATGCACGGAATTGGCCGCGGATGGCTGCCGCTTTCCGGAAGCTCCGCCCGGCTGTGCGCATTCCCATTCCAAATCGATCCAAAACAGACATAAAATCGACGGAAATTGCAAAAAATTCACAAAAACCCTTTACAAAAACCGGTTTTTGTGCTATACTTGATCTTGAAAAAATAGCAAAAAATGGCTGTCATGGCTGATGCCATTGGCAAAACGGAGGTGTTTACATGAAGTGTCCCGGCTGCGGATTTTCCGAAAGTAAGGTAATTGATTCCCGCCCCGTGTCCGACGGATACAGTATTCGCCGCCGCAGGGAGTGCCTTGCCTGCCAGAAGCGGTTTACCACGTTTGAAACCATCGAAACCGTGCAGATTGTGGTGGTGAAGAAAAACGGGGGAAAGCAGTTGTTCGACAAGCAAAAGCTGCTCTCCGGCATTCTGAAGGCGGCTGAAAAACGACCGGTCGACGCGGTTGCGCTGGCGGGGGAGATTGAGGCCGAGCTGCAGAATACGCTGCGCCAGGAGGTTACATCCACCGAGATCGGGGAAATGGTCATGAAAAAGCTCAAGGAGCGGGATGAGGTGGCCTATGTCCGCTTTGCGTCGGTTTACCGGGAGTTCCGGGACATCGACAGCTTTCTCTCCGAGCTCTCCCGCCTGAAGGATCAGGTGGACCGTGGGGAAAACGGCTGAATGAGCGTCACCTGGAACCCGTGGCACGGCTGCCGGCGGGTCAGCGAGGGCTGCCGCAACTGCTATGTCTACCGCATTGACGGGGAGCATGGGAAAAGCGGCGGCGAGATCCGGCTCAACGCGGATTTTCTGCTGCCGCTCCGGGAAGGGAAGCAGGGCTGGAAGGTCGAGCCGGGAGAGACGGTGTACACCTGCTTTTCCTCTGATTTTCTTCTGGAGGAGGCCGACCCGTGGCGGGCCGACGCATGGAGGATGATGCGCATCCGGCAGGATCTGCACTTTGTCTTTTTCACCAAGCGCATTGAGCGGCTGGGCGGTCTGCTGCCTTCTGACTGGGGAGAGGGCTATGACAATGTGACCGTGGGCTGTACCTGTGAGAATCAGGAGATGGCGGACCGCCGGCTGCCGGTGTTCCTTGAGCTGCCGCTCCGGTGCCGTGCAGTGGTGTGTGAGCCGCTGCTGGGGGCCATTGATCTCGGGCCGTATCTGAACAGCCGCCGGATCGCCGAGGTTCTGGCGGGCGGGGAATCCGGAGAAGGTGCCCGGGTGTGTGATTTTGAATGGGTCATCGCTCTCCGGAATGCCTGCGCCGCGCATGGGGTGCGCTTTTCCTATCACCAGACCGGCGCGCTGCTGCGTAGGGACGGGCGGATTTATCACATTCCCAGGGCGTCGCAGCACGATCAGGCAAAACGTGCAGGGCTGGACCTCTGCTGAATATTTTTCCGGGGGAAGCCTTTGCATAGGCTTCCCCCGCGCTCCGTTCAAACCCTATAGGCAACACCGCACAATTCTGACTGCGCAAATCTGCCGTCAGATTTTTCGTCAAACAAACCAAATTGACGCAGGCAATAGTGAATCTATTGCCAAGGAGATTTGTGCAGTTTGGCGGAAAAGATGCAAAAAGTTGTGCGGTCAAGGCGCGAGCCGTGAATTGCGCGGTGTTGCCTATATTGCAAGGGGGCAGACTTTATGTGCGATTGTCGGGCGTGCATCGGTTCCCTGTGCCGGAACACGCTGTTTTCTGCGGCGTTTTGCCGGTACAGGGAAGTTTGTTTCTGTCCCTTTTTGCGGATGTGCCGGATCACGGCCCGTCGGCACCACGAAGTTTGTATAACATTTCGGTAGCGATCGGTCGATTTTTTCTTGACCTTTCCGCAATTTTGGTGTATAATAAAAATGTATTTTTGAACATACGGAGGTGCGGAATATGAATCCAATGATGCGGGAGCTGGGCGCGCGGCGCTCGGTGATTCGGGAGCTGTTTGAATACGGGAGCCGGAGAAAACGTGAAATCGGTGCCGAAAATGTGTTTGATTTCAGCCTTGGCAATCCGAGTGTTCCGGCTCCCGATACGGTTCGGACCGAGCTGATCCGGCTGCTCACCGAAACGCCTGCAGTAGAACTGCACGGCTATACCACCGCTGCCGGAGATATGGGCGTGCGCCAGGCGATTGCCGATTATCTCAACCGTACCTATGGGGTCGGCGTGGATGCGAAATACATGTACCTGACGGTTGGTGCCGCAGCGTCTTTGACCATTTCGCTCACAGCAATCCTCAATCCCGGGGACGAGGTGGTGCTGCTTGCCCCCTATTTCCCGGAGTACCGGGTGTTTGTGGAGTGCACCGGCGCGCGCGTGGTTCCGGTGCTTTCGAACCCGAGCGATTTTCAGCCCGACTTTGCCGCACTGGAGGCGGCCATCTCTCCCTCGGTGCGCGCGGTGATCGTCAACTCTCCCAACAACCCCACCGGCGCGGTGCTCACCGAGGAGAGCATTCGTCGTCTTGCCACCCTGCTGCAGACCAAGCAGGAGCAGTATGGCCTGCCGATTTACCTCATTTCGGACGAGCCCTACCGCGAGCTGGTATACGGGGATGTGGAGGTGCCGTATATCACAAAGTACTATGCAAACACGCTGGTCTGCTATTCCTTCAGCAAATCGCTCTCCCTGCCGGGGGAGCGCATCGGGTATGTGCTTCTCAGCCCCCGCGCGGAGGAGGCGGATGTGCTGTATGAGGCCATCTGCGGAGCGGGACGGGCATTGGGCTTTGTGTGCGCCCCCTCGCTCTTTCAGAAGATGATTCCGGCCTGCCTCGGTCTGACCTCCGATCTGTCGGTCTACCGTACCAACCGCGCACTGCTGCTGGAGGCGCTCACCGGCATGGGCTTCCGGGTGGTTCCGCCGGACGGCGCGTTCTATCTGTTCGTCGCCTCGCCCGAGCCGGATGCGGTGGCGTTTTCCGAGCGGGCGCGGGAGCTGGAGCTTTTGCTGGTGCCCAGTGATGATTTCGGCTGCCCCGGCTTTGTGCGCATCTCGTATTGCGTCTCCACCGAGCAGATCGAGCGGTCGATTCCCGTCTTCCGCCGCCTGGCGGAGCTGTACGGGCTGACCGCGAAATGAGACGCGATCCGATCGCAAATGAAACGGAACAGGGGAAACAGATGGATTTATTGGAACAGGCCAGACTGACGATCAACGAGGTGGACCGGGAGATGGCAAAGCTCTTTGTCCGCCGGATGGAGGCCGCCGCAATGGTGGCCGAATACAAACGGCAAACCGGCCTCCCGATTCTCGATGAGAACCGGGAGGCGGAGGTGGTGCGCAGGAACTCCGAGCTGGTGGAGGACCCGGTGTTCCGGGAATACTATGTCGGCTTTATCCGCGGGAACATGGAAATTTCCCGGGCGTATCAGTCCCGCCTGCTGGAGGGGATGCGGGTGGCCTACAGCGGCACCGAGGGGGCCTTTGCGCACATTGCGGCCGGAAAGCTCTTTCCCACCGCGCAGCGCGTGGCGTTCGGCAATTTTGCCGACGCCTACCGGGCGGTGGAGGACGGGAAGTGCGACGCCGCGGTGCTCCCGGTGGAGAACAGCTACAACGGGGAGGTCGGGCAGGTGACCGACCTGATGTTCTCGGGCAGCCTCTATGTCAACAAGATGTTCGATCTGGCGGTGTCGCACGACCTGCTGGGAACGCCCGGAGCCTCGGCGGAGCGCATCCGCACGGTCATCAGCCACCCGCAGGCGCTCGGGCAGTGCGCCGACCAGATCCGCGCGCACGGCTGGGAGATCCGGGAGTACGCAAACACCGCGCTGGCCGCCAAATATGTGGCCGAGTGCGGGGATCCCACCGTGGCGGCCATCGCCAGCGAGGAGGCGGCCGGGGTGTTCGGACTCTCGGTGCTGGCGCGCAATCTCAACGCCAGCCGCAGCAATACCACCCGCTTTGCGGTCTTTTCCCGCTCCGAAAACCGGCACCAGACCGGGGAGATGGGGGCGCACTTCATTCTGGTGTTCACGGTGCGCAACGAGGCGGGGGCGCTGGCCCGCGCGATTGATGTGGTGGGGCACTATGGCTTTAATATGCATACGCTGCGCAGCCGGCCGATGAAGGAGCTGCTCTGGCAGTACTATTTTTACCTCGAGGCCGAGGGGGATATTCACACGCGGCAGGGTGAGGATATGCTGCGCGCGCTCTCGGTGTTCTGCGACCGGCTCAAGCTGGTCGGCTGCTATTCCCGCGTGTGAGGTGACGGTATGACGCTGCATCTGAATCTGAACGAACACAGCTACGACATCATCGTGGAGCGCGGAGCGCTCGGCCGGGCGGGGGCGCTTCTGCGGCTTGACCGCCGGGTGCTGGTGGTCACCGACGAGGGGGTTCCGCCGGAATATGCGCAGGCCTTGGCAGCGCAGTGCGGGCATGCGGTGGTGGAAACCGTGCCGCAGGGGGAGGGCAGCAAGAGCTTTCCGGTGCTCGAGCGGCTCTGCTCCCGGATGCTGAAGGAGGGCTTTACCCGCACCGACTGCGTGGCGGCGGTGGGGGGAGGCGTGGTCGGGGATCTGGCCGGCTTCGCGGCCGCCGTGTATATGCGCGGCATCGATTTTTACAACATCCCCACCACGCTGCTCTCGCAGGTGGATTCCTCGATCGGCGGCAAGGTGGCCGTCAACCTCGACGGGGTGAAGAACTGTGTGGGTGCCTTCCATCAGCCGCGCCGGGTGCTGATCGACCCGGATACGCTTGCCACCCTTCCGCCCCGTCAGCTTGCCAACGGCATGGCCGAGGCGGTGAAGATGTCGCTGACCTCGGACGCCGACCTGTTCCGGCTGTTTGAGCGAGGGGAGGAGTGGGAGCGGCTTGAGGACGTCATTGTGTCCTCGCTGCGCATCAAGCAATCGGTGGTTGAGCAGGACGAAAAGGAGACCGGCCTGCGCCGGGTGCTCAACTTCGGGCATACGCTCGGGCACGGAATCGAGTCGGCCGAGGCCCTGCACGGGCTGTACCACGGGGAGTGCGTGGCGCTTGGAATGCTGCCGATGTGCGCTCCCGCGGTGCGGGCGCGTCTGGAGCCGGTGCTGCGCCGGCTGGGGCTGCCGGTCACGCTTCCGGCGGATCCGGACGCAGTGCTGGACTATGTTTCGCATGACAAGAAGTGCGCCGGCAGCAGCGTATCGGTCGTATATGTCCCGGAGGTCGGCCGGTTTGCGCTGCGCACGCTCGGGCTGGACGAATTCCGGCGTCAGGTGCGCCCGGCGCTGGAGGCAATGCAATCATGAGACAGGAGCGGAGGGCATTATGAAGAACACATTTGGCCAGAGCGTTGCGGTGACGCTGTTCGGGGAGAGCCATGGCCCGGAGATCGGCGCGGTGCTGGATGGTCTTGCTCCCGGCATTCCGGTGGACGAGGATTTTATCCGGCATCAGTTGACGCTGCGCCGGCCGGTCGGGGCCATTTCCACGCCGCGCGCGGAGGCGGATGAGTTCCGCATTGTCAGCGGTGTGTTTGAGGGCAAAACCACTGGCACACCTCTCTGCATCCTCATCCCCAACACCAACACGCACAGCAAGGACTACCCGCGCGGCATGCTCCGCCCGGGGCACGCCGATTTCACGGCGGAATGCAAGTATCACGGCTTTCAGGACTTTCGCGGCGGAGGGCACTTTTCGGGCCGCCTGACCGCGGCGCTGGTGGCTGCCGGCGCCATTGCGATTTCGTCGCTCCGGCGGGGCGGTATTTTGATCGGCACGCATATCTCGGCGCTGGCCGGTATTCCGGATCGCGCCTTCGGCGATCTGGAGGCCGATCTGGAGCAGCTCAACGACCAGATCTTCCCGGTGCTGGACGAAAACGCCGCCCTGCGGATGCAGGAGCGCATCCGCGCGGCGGCACGGGAGGGGGACAGCGTGGGCGGAATCCTTGAGACCGCCGTCACCGGGCTTCCGGCGGGAATCGGGGAGCCGTGGTTCGACACGGTGGAGAGCCTGCTCGCACACGCGCTGTTCGGCATTCCGGCCGTCAAGGGCGTGGAGTTTGGAGAAGGCTTTGGCTTTGCTGCCATGACCGGCAGCAGAGCCAACGATGGGCTGTTCGTGCGGGACGGCAAAATCGCCATGCGCACCAACCACAACGGGGGGATCAACGGCGGAATTACCAACGGGATGCCGCTGCTGTTCCGGTGTGCCGTCAAGCCCACCCCTTCCATCTCCAAGGAGCAGGAGAGCGTTGACCCGGCAACCATGCAGAGCCGGACGCTTTCGGTGCAGGGCAGGCATGACCCCGCCATTGTTCACCGCGCGCGGGTGGTGGTGGACAGCGTGGCCGCGCTGGTGCTGTGCGACCTCATGGCGCTTCGCTACGGAACCGACTTCCCGGACGTGGAATGACCGGAATTTTGCCGCCCGGAACGCTTTGATCAGCGCGGCGCCAGTCCGTAGTCCTTCATGCACCGCCGGATGCCGGCCTGCGTGTCGTCAAAGCGGATGCCGTACCGGCGCAGCTTGCCGCAATCCATCGCGAGGCTGCGCGGAGGAAGCGAACGGTCGGCGGTAATTTCCAGCGTCAGGCCGAGCGCGTCCCGGAAGTCACAGGCGGTGCGAAGCATGTCTTGGGTGTTCTCGCTGCCGAAGTTGTACACGCCGCCCGGCAGCTCCATGGCCGGAATCAGCAGCTCCACGACCTGACGCACGTAGGTGACGCCGCGGCGGTCGGTCGGGGAAAACCGCACGGATTCGCGGCGGAGCGCAGCGGAGATCAGATTCAGGGGCAGATTCCCTCGGATGGGCAGCCCATAGCCCGGCAGATCATACATCCATGTCGCGCGGAGCAGAACCGCCTCGGGCAGCAGCCCGAGCACGCGCTCCTCTCCCTCCAGCTTGTGCCGACCGTACACGTTGGCAGGGGAGAGCCGGGCGGTTTCGTCAAACGGCCCATCGCCTGTCATGCCGGTGTACACCTGATCCGAGCTGAAGGCCAGCAGCTTTGCACCTGTCCGGCGTGCGGCTTCGGCAACCCAGAGCGGCAGCAGCACGTTGGCGCGGTGGGATTCCTCAGGGTGATGCTCGCAATACCCCACGTCCGAGGCCGCAGCGGTGTGTAGAATGACGTCGGGGTGCTCCTGTTCGATCCGGGTGAGCAGCTCATTTTCGGTTGCCTGCCGAATAAAGCCGCTCGGAAGGCTTGTGACGGCAAATCGCCCCGAAAGCTGCTGCAAAATGCGGGAGCCGACAAAGCCGCCCGCGCCGGTGACCAGAATGTGTTTCATCAGGCAGTCTCCTTTTCTATCGTATTTGTATTGGCCGATTGCAAAAGACTGGCTCAGCCGCATGCTATCCGGTGCCAGAGCCATCCCTGTTTCAAAGTTTTTTGAGGATTGTTAAGGAACTTTTTTTCAAAAAGTTCCTTGAGGTTGTAGACAAAAGGCGCACCAAATAAAGATTGCACAAAAGCGTTCGTCCGCTTTTTCTTTGAGCGTGTAGGCGCAAAGAAAAAGCTCACAAAAAGAAACGCCAATGGGGAGATTTCGCTGCCTGCGGGCAGCGACCAACGCCCCACGGCGTTGGATCCGTGCCGCCTTTTGAAAAAGGCGGGCGAAAACTTTAGTTAAACTGTCGAAAGCCGTTGCTTTGGTCTACAGTTTGAGTGTGAGGCATAGCCTCACGACCCTTTATACCATCGGCTAACCGTATCTGTCGGTCATTATAGCAGACCGGCCGGGGAAACACAACCGGTTTGCCGGAAAGTTCATAAAATATTCACGGCTGCCGCCCTTTGGGTGGGGCGAAATTGCCGTTCAACGCTGCGTATGCGCGGCGTTATCTCAATCAACGGAGGTGATCGGATGCGGTACGGCTGCATCGGGGAAACACTTGGGCATAGCTTTTCGGCGGAGATCCACGCGCTGCTCTCGCCGGAGCCATACGAGCTTTGCGAGATCCCGCGGGAGGGGCTGGACGAATGGATGCGGCAGCGGGATTTTCTCGGAATCAATGTCACCATTCCGTATAAACAGGCGGTCATTCCGTATCTGTGCGGGATAGACGAACAGGCCAGAGCCATCGGCGCGGTGAATACGGTGGTCAACCGCGACGGGAAGCTCTACGGCTACAACACCGATTTTTACGGAATGCGTGTGCTGCTCTCGCACCTTGGCGCGGACCTGAAGGGCAAAAAGGTGGCGGTGCTGGGCACCGGAGGTACATCCCTGACCGCCGTTGCGGTGGCAAAATCGATGGGCGCGGCTGCGGTCCTCCGGGTCAGCCGGAGCGGGCGGGAGGACGCCGTGACCTACGAGACGCTGTGCCGCGAACATGCGGATATTCAGGCGCTCATCAATACCACGCCCTGCGGCATGTTTCCCCACCCGGAGGGGCTGCCCGTGCAGCCTGACAGCTTTCCCGACCTGGAATGCGTGGCCGACGCGGTTTACAATCCGCTGCGCACGCGCTTGATTTCCGAAGCAAGGCGGCGGGGCATTCCGGCCGAGGGCGGGCTGCTGATGCTGGTGGCGCAGGCGGTGCGGGCGTCCGAAATCTTTCTGAATCGCAGCTATCCGGAGGGGACGGTGGAGCGCATCTGGAGGATCATGCAGCGCCGGAAGGAGAACATTGTGCTGGTCGGTATGCCGGGGAGTGGAAAAACCACGGTGGGCAGGCTGCTTGCCGCACAATGCGGCCGCCCGTTCTGCGATATGGACGAGGAGATTGACGCGGTTTCCGCCCGTCCGCCTGCCGAAATTCTGCGGTGCGAAGGGGAGGACGCCTTCCGGGAGCTGGAAACCCGTGTGCTCCGGGAGCGGGTCGCCATGCGCACGGGAGCCGTGATTGCCACGGGCGGCGGCGTGATCCTGCGCCGGGAGAACGTGGACATGCTGCGGCAGAACGGCAGAATTTACCTCCTCGACCGACCGTGGCAGAAGCTGGTTCCCACCGGCAGCCGTCCGCTCTCCTCCACCCCAGAGCTGCTCCGGCAGCGCTATGAGGAGCGCAGGGAGCGCTATCTGTCGTCCGCGGACGTGCGGATCATCGATCCCGAAACGCCGGAGGAGGCGGCAGACTGCATCAGAAAGGATTTTGAAGCGATATGAAGCTGTATATTCTCAACGGCCCCAACCTCAATCTGCTTGGCGTGCGGGAGCCGGAGCAGTACGGGAGCCGGAGCTACGCCGACCTGCTGGAGATGATCCGCGCCCACTGCGCCGGGCGGGGCATTGAGGCGGTCTGCCGGCAGTCCAACCATGAGGGAACGCTGGTGGACTGGATTCAGGAGGCCTATGCCGAGCGGGCTGACGGCATTGTCATCAACCCCGGCGCATATACCCACACCAGCGTGGCGCTGCTCGATGCGGTCAAGGCGACAAGACTCCCCACCGTGGAGGTGCATATTTCCAGGGTGGAGGAGAGGGAGGCCTTCCGGCAGGTCAGCTATATCCGCGCCGCGTGTGTGAAAACCATCACCGGGCATGGCTTGGAGGGGTATCTTGAGGCCATCGATTTCCTCTGGGCGCAGAGAGGGGAAGCGCGGCGATGAACATCCGGATTGCTCCGGGAACGGCGCGCGGAACCGTAGCCGTTCCCCCCTCCAAAAGCATGGCGCACCGCCTGCTCATCTGCGCCGGCATGAGCGAGGGGGAGAGCGTGATTCACGGCATTTCGGACTGTGAGGACGTGCAGGCGACGATGGACTGCCTGCGCGCCATGGGCGTGCAATGCCGGCAGAGCGGGGATACCGTGCGGGTGCAGGGAACCGATTTCCGCACCGCCCGGGCACACGGCGAGCTTGCATGCCGGGAGAGCGGCAGTACGCTGCGCTTTCTCATTCCGCCCGTGCTGCTCACCTGCTCGCCCGCCACCTTTACCGGCTACGGCAGGCTGATGGAGCGGCCGATGCAGGTTTACGCGGACATCTGCCGCGAGCGGGGGCTGCTGTTCCGGCAGGAAAAAGGACGGATTACGGTGGGCGGCGGACTGCCGGCAGGGGTTTATGCGCTGCCGGGAGATGTGAGCAGCCAATTCATCAGCGGTCTGCTCTTCGCGCTGCCGCTGGCCGCAGGGCAGAGCGAAATTCGTCTGACCACGCCGACCGAGAGCCGTTCCTATCTGCTCCTGACGCTGGACGCGATGCGGCAGTTCGGTGTGGAGGCCGGGTGGACGTCTGACCGCCGCCTGTCCGTCCCGGGCGGACAGCGGTATTGCGCGCGGGAGGTTGCCGTGGAGGGGGATTATTCTAACGCCGCGTTTCTCGACGCCTTCAATTTTCTCGGCGGAGCGGTGACGCTGACCGGACTTCGCCCGGACAGCCTGCAGGGGGATCGCTGCTACCGTGAGGCAATGGAGCGCCTCCGGGAGGGGCCGGCCGAAATTTCGCTGCGGGATTGCCCCGATTTGGGGCCGGTGCTCTTTGCGGTGGCGGCGGCCTGCCGCGGAGGTGTGTTCACGGGCACCCGCAGGCTGCGCCTGAAGGAGAGCGACCGTGTGGCGGCCATGCGGCAGGAGCTGGCCGCATTCGGCGCGGAGCTATACGCCGGGGAGGATCGGGTGGAAATTCCGCCGGCAAAGCTGCACCCTCCCGCCCGTGTTCTGGACGGGCACAACGACCACCGCATTGTCATGGCGCTCTCTCTGCTCCTGACCCTGACCGGCGGGGAGATTGCGGGCGCCGAGGCCGTGCGCAAGAGCTATCCGGAATTTTTTGCCGATCTGGGGCGGCTCGGCCTGTGTACCGAGATTGTGAAGTAACCCGATTGCCTTCATTGTCTGCCGGCCTTTGCCCGATGGGCAACACCGTTTGCCAGGGACGACAGTATGCCCCCGGCACCCCATACACCCTTTTTCAGGTTTTTGAAAGGGGCGCGGGGAAAAACTTTTTTCAAAAAGTTTTCCCCGCAAAAGCACTTTATATTTAAGGAAGAAATCGATGCAACTGAATCAGGAAACCAATATACTCATCGTCGGCCTGGGCGTGATCGGCGGCGGATATGCCAAGGCGCTCACAGCCAAGGGCTACCGGGTGCGCTGTATCACCAAGGAGCAGAAGGACATTGATTACGCGCTGGCGCACGGCATCATCCACGAGGGGAGCACAAGGGTGGATCCCGCCGTGGTGGGAAAGGCCGATCTGGTCATTCTGGCGCTCTACCCGCATATTGTGCTGGAATGGCTGCAAAACTATCAGCAGTATATGAAGCCGGGCGTCATTGTGACCGATGTGACCGGCGTCAAGGGGACGCTTGTGCAAAAGGCCCAAGCCCTTCTGCGGCCGGACGCCGAGTTTATCTCGGCACACCCCATGGCCGGGCGGGAGAGCAGCGGCGTGGAATACAGCGACGACAGCGTGTTCCGGGGCGCCAATTACATTGTCACCCCCACCGAGCGCAACACGCCAGAGGCCATCGCGCTCTGCCGGCAGCTCGGCGAGGTGCTGGGCTTTGCCCGCATCAGCGAGCTTTCCCCCCGGAAGCACGACGAGATGATCGCGTTTCTCTCGCAGCTCACCCACTGCATCGCGGTTGTGCTGATGAACTGCAATACCACGCCCAACCTGGAGGCCTACACAGGCGACTCCTTCCGCGACCTGACCCGGATCGCCAAGATCAACGATGAGATGTGGTCCGAGCTGTTTCTGTGGAACCGGGAGGAGCTGCTCCGTCAGATCGACGCCTTCTGCGAGACTTTTGCCGAGTTCCGCACCCTGCTGGCCGAGGGAGACAGGGACGGAATGCGGGAGATGATGCGCTATTCGGCCTTCCGCCGCACGCTGTTTGACAAGCCAAAAGCCGATACCTGAACAGGAAAGAGAGGATACCCGTTATGAATATGCAATTTTTCCGGAAGCTGCCCATCCCGCAGGAGATCAAAAAGCAGTTTCCGATCTCGGAGGAGCTGGCCGCCAGACGTGCCGCACGTGTCAGGGAGCTGGAGGATGTGTTCACCGGCCGTTCGGACAAATTCGTGCTGATCATCGGCCCATGCTCGGCCGACCAGGAGGACACGGTGCTGGAGTACATTTCCAGACTCCGCCGGGTGCAGGACAGGGTGGCGGATAAAATCATCATCGTGCCCCGCATCTACACCAACAAGCCCCGCACGACCGGTGACGGATACAAGGGCATGCTGCACCAGCCCGATCCCAACTCCGAGCCGGATCTGCTCCGGGGCATCATTGCCATCCGCAAGCTGCACATGCGCGCGCTGGCCGAAACCGGCTTCGGCTGCGCCGATGAAATGCTGTATCCCGAAAATCACCGCTACCTCTCGGACCTGCTGGTCTATGTCGCCGTGGGCGCGCGCTCGGTGGAGGATCAGCAGCACCGTATGACCGCCAGCGGTCTGGATGTTCCGGTCGGCATGAAGAACCCCACAAGCGGAGATATCTCGGTGATGATGAATTCGATCACCGCGGCGCAGCACCCGCATGTTTTTCTCTACCGGGGCTGGGAGGTCAAGAGCCAGGGCAATCCCTGCGCCCATGCCATCCTTCGCGGCTATGTCAACAAGCACGGGCAGTCGCTGCCCAATTACCACTACGAGGATCTCAAGGGGCTTGCCGAGACCTATGCCGCCTCGGGATTGGTCAATCCGGCCGTGGTGGTGGACACCAATCACGCCAATTCCGGCAAGCAGTACCTCGAGCAGGTGCGCATTGCCAAGGAGGTGCTGCATAGCTGCCGGCATTCGGACGACATCAAGCGGCTGGTGAAGGGGCTGATGATTGAGAGTTACCTCGAGGATGGCTGCCAGAAAATCGGCGAGGGCTATGTGCCCGGCAAATCCATCACCGACCCCTGCCTTGGCTGGGAGAAGACCGAACGCCTGATTTACGACATTGCGGACGCGCTCTGACCCGGAAAATTTTCTTCTTTTTCAAAAAAATATCTATATGTTGTAATTACCACTTGACAAAACCACAATATGTGGTATAATAATGGTGTTCGAAGCATTTTGAACGTCAAATTGGTATCCGAGCCGGGCAGCCGACCCAAGCACGCGCCGTTCGCGGCGGTTTTTCAAGTATGCTGTCCCGGCCCGTTTGTATGAGGATAGAATTTTGAAAAGGAGGAGAAAATGAAGGTCATCAAGAGAAACGGCACCGAAGTGGTGTTTGACATTACCAAAATCATCACGGCCATCACCAAGGCCAATCAGGCCGTGGAGGAAGAACAGCGCATGACCCCGATGCAGATCCGCCGCATTGCCGAGGCCGTTGAGCTGAACTGCATTCGCATGAACCGCGCGCCCGGCGTGGAGGAGATTCAGGATCTGGTCGAGAGCCAGATCATGGCGCACGGCGCATACGAGGTCGCGAAAAAATATATCACCTATCGCTATACCCGCAATCTGGTGCGGCAGTCGAACACGACCGACGAGCGCATTCTGAGCCTGATTGAGTGCTGCAACGAGGAGGCCAAGCAGGAGAACGCCAATAAAAACCCCACGGTCAACAGCGTGCAGCGCGACTATATGGCGGGGGAGGTCAGCCGCGATCTGACCGAGCGCCTGCTGCTGCCCGAGGACATTGTGCAGGCGCACCGCGAGGGCATCATTCACTTCCATGACGCCGATTACTTTGCCCAGCATATGCACAACTGCGATCTGGTCAATCTCGAGGATATGCTGCAGAACGGCACCGTGATTTCGGGCACCATGATCGAGCGGCCGCACAGCTTTTCCACCGCCTGCAACATCGCCACGCAGATCATCGCGCAGGTTGCCAGCAATCAGTACGGCGGGCAGAGCATCTCTCTGACGCATCTGGCTCCCTTTGTGCAGGTCAGCCGTGAGAAGATCATCCGATCCATGCGGGAGGAGTTGGAGGACGCCAGCGTCGAAATCCCGGAGGAAAAATTCAACGCGATGGTGGAGAACCGCCTGCGCGAGGAGATCCGCCGCGGTGTGCAGACCATTCAGTATCAGGTGGTCACGCTGCTGACCACCAACGGACAGGCCCCCTTTGTCACCGTGTTCATGTATCTCGGAGAGGCACAGAACGAGCAGGAGAAAAAGGATCTGGCCATCATCATCGAGGAGATGCTGCTGCAGCGCTATCAGGGGGTGAAGAACGAGGCGGGCGTGTACGTCACTCCGGCCTTCCCCAAGCTGATCTACGTGCTGGAGGAGCAGAACATTCATGACGACTCCCCCTACTACTATCTGACCCGGCTGGCCGCCAAGTGCACCGCGCGCCGCATGGTTCCGGACTATATTTCCGAGAAGAAAATGCTGGAGCTGAAAAAGGACAAAAACGGGGAGGGGCATTGCTACACCTGCATGGGCTGCCGCAGCTTCCTCACGCCTTATGTGGACGAGAACGGCAAGCCGAAGTACTACGGCCGCTTCAATCAGGGCGTTGTCACCATCAATCTGGTGGATGTGGCGCTTTCGTCGGGCGGAAGCATTGATAAATTCTGGCGGATTTTTGACGAGCGCCTTGAGCTGTGCCACCGTGCGCTGATGTGCCGCCACAATCGCCTCAAGGGCACGCTTTCGGATGTGGCGCCGATCCTCTGGCAGTACGGCGCTCTGGCGCGTCTGAAAAAGGGCGAGCCGATTGACAAGCTGCTTTACGGCGGCTACTCCACCATCTCGCTGGGCTACGCGGGGCTGTATGAATGCGTGAAATATATGACCGGCAAGAGCCACACCGACCCGAGCGCCACACCGTTTGCGCTGGAGGTCATGCAGCATATGAACGATGCCTGCAAGAAGTGGAAGGCCGAGCACAACATCGATTTCAGCCTCTACGGAACGCCGCTGGAGTCCACCACCTACAAGTTTGCCAAATGTCTGCAAAAGCGCTTCGGCATTGTGCCCGGTATCAACGACAAGGGCTATATCACCAACAGCTATCACATTCATGTCACCGAGGAGATCGACGCCTTCTCCAAGCTGGCCTTTGAGGCGCAGTTCCAGGCGCTCTCGCCGGGGGGCGCGATCAGCTATGTGGAGGTTCCCAACATGCAGCAGAATCTCGAGGCCGTGCTGCAGGTGATGAAGTTCATCTACGAAAATATCATGTACGCCGAGCTGAATACCAAGTCCGACTACTGTCAGGTCTGCGGATGGGACGGCGAGATTATGATTGAGGAGGAGGACGGCAAGCTGATCTGGAAATGCCCCAAGTGCGGCAACACCGATCAGTCCAAAATGAACGTGGCCAGAAGAACCTGCGGCTATATCGGCACGCAGTTCTGGAACCAGGGCAGGACGCAGGAGATCCGGGAGCGTGTGCTCCACCTCTGATGCGGAGCCGAAACGGGGAAATGCTTCTTGCATCTCCCCGACAGACTGGAGACCGAAGCAACGGCTTTTGTCAGTTAGATGAAAGTTTTGATCAAACTTTTTTAAAAGTTTGCGGGGTCAAGGGCGAGTAGCCCTTTGGTCGCAAGGCACCGGAGGTGCCGGAAATTTTGCTTCGCAAAAGTTTCCCTCCGCAGAGGGCGAAATCTCCCTATACGGCGTTTCTTTTTGAGAGCTTTTTCTTTGCGCCTACACGCTCAAAGAAAAAGCGGACGAACGCTTTTGTGCAATTTATATTTGATCCGACTTTTGTCTACAATCTGACGGGGAGATGCTTCTCGCATCTCCCCGAACCCGTCGGCCGGGCTGGAGCTGCCGGAAGGAACAGAGAATGACCTCATCGCCGGAGTTCCCCTGTATGATGTACGCCGTTGTGCGCAGAGCCGACGGCACCCAAAAAGGAGCATCTATGAATTATTGCGAAATCAAAACATGTGACATTGCCAACGGCGAGGGCGTGCGCACCTCGCTGTTCGTTTCGGGCTGCACCAATCACTGTGAGGAGTGCTTCCAGCCGCAAACCTGGGATTTCGGCTACGGCAAGCCCTTCACACGAGAGGTGGAGGACCAAATCATCCGGTCGCTTCAGCCGTATTATATCAACGGTCTGACGCTGCTGGGAGGCGAGCCGTTTGAACCGGCCAATCAGCGCGCGCTGCTGCCGTTTTTGCACCGTGTGCGGGCCGCCTGCCCGGGGAAGAACATCTGGTGCTTTACCGGATTCACACTGGACGGCGAGCTTTGGCAGGATGGCTCGTATCCCCGCTGTGAGGCAACCGACGAGATGCTCTCTTTGATCGACGTTCTGGTGGATGGCCGCTATGTCAAGGCGCTCAAGGACATCTCGCTTCGCTTCCGCGGCTCCTCCAACCAGCGCATCATCGATGTGGCGCAGTCGCTTGCTAAACACGAGGTGATACTTTGGGAGGGGAAAAATCCCTGAAGTGCGCACAAGCGCCATTTCGGCGGATTGACGGCTTGTGCCGGAATCGCTCCCTGTCAATCTCAAGCAAAATACGGAATCCCCCGCGGCGAACCGCTCAATAGCAGGTTTGCCGCGGGGATTTTTTGCGGAAGCCCAAATGCGGGAGTGCTGCTTTCGATTAAAGGGAACCTCTAAAAATTCCCGAAGATATTGAATAAAGTCGCAAAGTATGATATAATGGGAACAAACAAGAGAAGGGCGGCGAAAACCATGAAACAGGTCAACCTATTTGCAGAAGAAACACAG
>CALXUY010000058.1 GCA_944391805.1 uncultured Clostridia bacterium | reverse complement strand
TCAGGTTGTCGACAAAAGGCGCATCAAATAAAAATTGCACAAAAGCGTTCGTTTGTTACTTTTCTTTGAGGCCGCAGGCGCAAAGAAAAGTAACCAAAAGAAACGCCAAATGAGGAGCTTTCGCCGCCTGCGGGCGGAAACTTCTGCGTAGCAGAATTTCCGGCACCTATGGTGCCTTGCGACACAACGCCCCACGGCGTTGGATCCGTGGGAACTTTTTGCGGAGCAAAAATTCCCGGTGGCTATGCCACCTGCCGCCATTTTGAGAAAAGGAAATGCGCGTTGCGCGTTGGCGAAAACTTTAGCCAAACTGATGAAGGCCGTTGCTTTGGTCTACAGTCTGAGGCCAAGGCACATAACCATGCCTTGGCCTTTCCTGTCCTCTGCCTTTTGCGGGAGAACTGCCCCTGCCTGTCGGCTTACCCGCGCGGGGCTGCGGCGAGCCTGCGGAACAGGTCGGTGAACAGCGCATCCCGTTTGATCTGGTAAACATACCGGATGGGGTGGCGGTCCCGACGCAGCGCATACTGCCCGTCGTACTCCGGAATGGGCGCCGGAATGAGATAGCTGTTCATAAACCGGTTCCCGTCGTTGAGCAGCCACGCCACCGCCGTCACATCCCAGATGCAGCGGCTCCACGCCGTTCCCTTCGCATAACTCTCCGCTTCCTTGATCGTGTTGCGGCAGAGATAATCGGAGATCGGATTTTTCCCCTCCAGCCAGAGCTTCAGCTCCCCTTCGGTGGTGCGGAATTCGCTCACCACGCCGCAGCAAGGAAGCTGCACCAACGGCGCGCCGCTCCCGAACAGCACCCTCGCGCCGGCAATATCCTGCCGCAGGTTGAACTCCCGGTTATCCGGCCATTCCAGCGCATTGCCTCCCAGCCACACGATCACCGTGTTGCGGGTCATCGCCTCGGGTGCCAGCAGGATTGCCGACGCAACGTTGGTAATCGCTCCAAGCGCCACGATGTAAAGCGGACGCTCTGGCGTATACTCCCCCGCCTTCGCCGCCATATATTCGGCGGCCGGCGATACCACCGGCGTCTTTTCATCCGGCAGATACTGCCCGGAGCCACGGTATACCATAGCCTTTGCGTCCTCTCTGCCCATCAGCTCCAGCACCTTCATAATCTCCCGGTAGCTCTTTTCCATCCCGTCTGCCGGCGACTGGCTCTTGGCGTTGAGAAAGGGCGCCGCGCAGATCCCTACCGGACGGATGCGCTCAGGCGAGAGCAGCATATACGCCAGCGCAAACTGGTCGTCGATTTCGTTGTAGGTGTCGGTATCCAGAATCACGTCCACCACGCCCGCGGGCACGTTCAGGTTCTCTGTCTTTCCTTGCACGGTATCATTTCCTCCTCAGGGCATCCCCTGTGTGATTTTTCCCCCATTATACCATGTCCCTGCCCATTTGTCAAGCACCGCAGACGGCAACTTTTTGCATTTATTTGACATCGCGGGATTCCTCCGGCTACAGGCGGAAAAAATACAGATACCGCTTGCATTCCGGGGAAAAATATGGTATGATACAGATACGGAGCCTCTGTCGTGCCGCCGGCAAACCGGCCGCCTGCCCCGGAAACGGATTTTTTTCGTTTTTTTCCGGAAACCTGTAATCTTGCCACGGCTTTTGACGACTGTATAAACGAGGTGGGGCACATCCGCAGGAGCTCCGCAAATTTACAACCAAAAGGAGGAGCACGATGAAACCCGCGAACATCCGAAATTCACTGTCCGGCCTTCTGCTGCTATGCGCAATGGCGGTCAGCCTTGCAGGCTGTGCGGCTCCGCGGACAGCCGACACGCACACACAGGCAATCGACGCGCAGGCAGACGAATCGCAGACATCCGGCCTGACCGGAGACCCCGCGCACGGTTCCACTCCCGCCAAAAAACCGGAAGAGACCTTTGTTTCCTCCCAGATGCGGTTTGCCGTCTCGCTCTTTCGGCAGGCCGCCGCGACCGGCGAGGGAAATGTGCTGCTCTCTCCCCTCTCGGTTCAGCTCGCGCTTGCCATGACCGCCAACGGCGCGGGCGGGCAGACCCTGGCCGAGATGGAAGCCCTGCTCGGAGGCTCCGTCCCGCTGGAGGAGCTCAACGAACAGCTCCGCACATATGTCGGCGGTCTGCCCTCCGGGGAGGGTTCCGCGCTGCACATCGCCAACTCGGTCTGGTACCGGGAGGACGATGGGCTGACGGTATCGCCTGACTTCGTGCAATGCGTCACCGATGCTTACGACGCACAGGTTTTTGGCGCGGCGTTCGATGATCAAACCGCCAAAGACATCAACAATTGGGTCAGTCAGCGAACCGACGGGATGATTGACAACATGGTCGATCGGATCCCCGACGTGGCGATGATATACCTCATCAACGCTCTGGCATTTGACGCGGAGTGGCAAACGCCCTATCAGGAGTCGGACGTGCGGGACGGCAGCTTTACATCCGCATCGGGTGAGCGGCAGGACGTGCAGATGATGCATTCCACGGAGGGGCGGTATTTTGATACCGACAACGCCGTCGGCTTCTTCAAAAGCTACAAGGGCGGCGGCTACAGCTTTGTGGGCATTCTGCCGGACGAGGGTGTTTCCCTGCACGACTATATCGCCGGGCTGGATACCGCCGCGCTGCTGCAGGCGATGCAGAACGCCTCCTACGGGAGCGCAAAGATTTCCATGCCAAAGTTCAGCTATGACTACGCTCTGACGCTGAACGACTGTTTGATTGCGCTGGGAATCCCCACCGCGTTTGACAAGGATGCCGCCGATTTCTCCCGTCTCTGCCAATCGGCCGCAGGCAATTGCTTTATTTCCAAAGTGCAGCACAAAACCCACATTGAGGTTGGCGAGCTGGGAACACGGGCCGGCGCCGCGACCAAGGTTGAAATCGCTCCTGAAGGAGCGCCGCCGATGTCCGGGCCGACCATCCGGCTGGACCGCCCCTTCCTCTACATGATTGTGGACAATGCCACCAATCTGCCGCTGCTCATCGGCACCGTGACGTCCATCTGAAAGGCATAGAAGCCGTTCCGGTGATGGGTTCGGTCTGTATCATTCTGAAAGGAGAACCGCTATGAAGAAATTTACAGGTACCCGCATCGCCGCCGCTGCCCTGCTGCTCTGCCTGCTGACCGGGCAGTTGTGGGGCTGCAGCACCATTCACGCCGACGATCTGTGCGAGGAGCTCACCCCAAACCCCGTAGCCGACAGAGCCGCCGATGAGCGATTTGTTTCCGCCCAGATGCAGTTTGCCGTTTCGCTCTTTCAGCAGGCTACTGCGGCCGGTGGAGAAAATGTGCTGCTCTCTCCCCTCTCGGTTCAGCTCGCGCTTGCCATGACCGCCAACGGCGCAGGTGGGCAGACCCTGGCCGAGATGGAAGCCCTGCTCGGAGGCTCCATCCCGCTGGAGGAGCTGAATGAATATCTCCATACCTATGTCAACGGTCTGCCCTCCGGGGAGAGCGCCGCGCTGCACATCGCCAACTCGGTCTGGTTCCGGGACGATGAGAGCCGCCTGACTGTGGAACCGACTTTTCTGCAATGCGTCGCCGACTACTATGCCGCGCAGGTCTATGCCGCGGAATTTGACGACCGGACGGTGGACGACATCAACAATTGGGTCAGTCAGCATACCGACGGCATGATCGACGGCATCATCAACCAAATTCCGCCCCAGGCCGTCATGTACCTCATCAATGCTATGGCATTTGATGCGGAGTGGGAAACGGTTTATCGAACCACAGACCTGCGTGACGGCACCTTCACATCCTCCTCCGGCGAGCAGCAGGCCGTGCAGATGATGCATTCCACCGAGAGCCGGTATTTTGAAACCGACAGCGCCGTCGGCTTTTTCAAGGACTACAAGGGCGGCTACAGCTTTGTGGGCATTTTGCCGGACGAAGGCGTTTCCCTGCACGACTACGTCGCCGGGCTGGACGCCGCCGCGTTACTGCAGGCCATGCAGAACGCCTCCAACGGGAGCGCATCGGTGACCATGCCCAAATTCAGCTACGACTACAAGCTGGAAATGAGCCAGTGCCTGAAGCAGCTCGGAATGCCCACTGCGTTTGACGTTGACGCCGATTTTTCCGGCATTGACAGCTCCGGCACACATCGGTTTGCGATCTCCGAAGTGCTGCACCAAACCCATATTTCGGTAAACGAACGTGGAACAAAGGCCGGCGCTGCGACCAAAGTAGAGCTTGATAACAATTCAGAAGGTATGGTAACCGGCCCCGTCATTCTGCTGGACCGCCCGTTCCTCTACATGATTGTGGACAACGCCACCAATCTGCCGCTGTTCATCGGCACCGTGACCGATCTGGGAGACGCTGCCGGGCAATGACCCGGCAGCATCGGACACCGATCCGCTGTGAAATTCCGTATTCGACTGGGAACCGAAGCACTGCTGCCGACAAAGACGTGCGATGCGGTTGCCAAGCCAAACATTCCATCGCAAAGCCCGCTGCCCGGCTTCGCCGGGCAGCGGGCTTCAGACTGTAGACCAAAGCAATGGCTTTCGTCAGTTTGGCTAAAGTTTTCGCCCGCCTTTTTCAAAAGGCGGCACGGATCCAACGCCGTGGGGCGTTGGTCGCTGCCCGCAGGCAGCGAAATCTCCACATTGGCGTTTCTTTTTGTGAGCTTTTTCTTTGCGCCTACACGCTCAAAGAAAAAGCGGACGAACGCTTTTGTGCAATTTTTATTTGATGAGCTTTTTGTCGACAACCTGAAGCCCGCTGCCCGGCAAAGCCGGGCAGCGGGCTTCCTTTCAAAACAGCTTGTGCAATGCGGAAAACGCATCCCGCATACACGGGTAAAGCGAATGATAAAACCGGTATGCCTCCTCATAGCGCGCCGCGACCTCCGGACGGGGCAGAAACACGCGCTTGGGAGCCGGCCGGCTCGCAACCGCCGCGGGAAGATCCGGATATTCCCCACACCCAACGGCTGCCAGAAGGGCTCCTCCGAGCGAGGGGCCTTCTTCGTTTTCGGGCAGGCGAAGCTCCAGGTTGAGGATATCCGCGATCATCTGCGGCCAGAAGCCAGACTTTGCACCGCCGCCGCACAGCACGGCAGACGCCGGACGGATTCCACGCGCCCGCACCAGCTCCAGAATGTCCCGGAAAGCAAACGTGACGCCCTCGTATACCGCCTGGGTCATCTCGATGCGTCCGGTATCCTGACGCAGCCCGAAGAACACACCCCGTGCATACGGATCATTGTAGGGCGCGCGTTCCCCTGCCAGATAGGGCAGAAAGTATAAGCCGCTCGGCTGTTCCGTGCGGATGCCGGCCTGTTCGCCGTCATAATCCTTGGTGTGCAGAATCTGCTCAATCCACCATTTCCCGCAGGACGAGGCCGAGAGAATACAGCCCAGCTGCATATATCCGCCGTCGGCCTGCGCAAAGGAGTGCACGGCCGCCGACGGGTCCGCAATACAGCTCCCGGTCGGGATGAGCACGGTTCCGGAGGTTCCGGCCGAAATGCTGCAATCTCCCGGCGCGAGAACGCCGTTGCCGATTGCCGCGGCGGCATTGTCGCCGGCTCCGGCCACCAGAACCGCATTCGGCAGGTCAAGCGCCCCGGCCAGCTCGGGCAGCAGTCCGCCGACCACTGCATGGCTCGCCACAGGCTCGGGCAGCCATTCCGGGCGAATGCCGCACACCGCCAGCATCTCCTCCGACCATCGGCCGTTTCGGACGTCCCAATACAGTGTGCCCGATGCGTCGCTCGGATCGGTATAAAAGCCGCCGCTCAACCGATAAAGCAGGTAATCCTTCGGGAGCAGCACCTTTGCAATTTTTGCGTAATTTTCCGGCTCGTTTTCCCGCACCCACAGCAGCTTGGGGGCGGTAAAACCGGCAAAAGCAAAGTTTGCGGTCCACTCGGTCAGCTTCTGCTTGCCCGGCTCCCGGTTCAAACGTTCGGTCTGTGCGGCGCTTCTGCCGTCGTTCCACAAAATGGCAGGCCGGATCACCTGCCCCTGATGGTCCAGCAGCACCAGGCCGTGCATCTGACCGGCAATCCCAATGCCCTTGACGTCATGTCGGGACACGCCATGCAGCAGCTCATCCAGCCCATCTACCGTCTGTTCATACCAATCCTCCGGATTCTGCTCGGAATATCCGGGCAGCGGGCAGGAAACGGCATAATCCCGTTTGGCAGCCCGCAAAATCACGCCGTCCGCCCGCATCAGCAGCAGCTTGACCGAGGAGGTGCCAAGATCAATTCCGATATAGGTATTCATGTCAACCACACTTCCTTTCCGCCGCGCTGCCAGACCTCGGACGGCCTGACCGCGGCAGCCTGATATATTTTCGGTTCATCCCATCCAATGCCCGGCCATAAAAATGGCAGTCTGGCAGACCGCTGTACCCGGCATTGGAAAATATGACGTACCAAAGCCGGACGGCGCTCTGACAGGGATCATTTTAGCACATTTCCCCGTGCCTGTCAATACCGCGCCGCCATATTTCTCTGCTCTGCCGTTTCTGCAACAAAATCCGGCGGCGCACCAGCGCCGCCGGAAGGTTGTAAACAAAAGGCGCACCTGATCAATATGGGTTGGTGGGGATCATATCCCACACATCCAGCTCCCGGACCTGTACATCTCCTTCCAAGCAGAAGGATACGGCATCCGCCTCCTGACTGGCTGTGTAAATCCGGCGGCAGATGGCCTGCCTGCCGTTGGCAAACACCTCCACTACAGAGCGGTCAAGGAACACATCCAGCTCGAGCGGCTCTCCGGAACGCAGCGCAAACGGTGCGCGCTCCACAATTCCCGGACGGTCGCCATACGATTTCGTGCCGTCCACAACAAGCTCCTGTGTGCAGGCATCGTAGTACACCAGCGTTTCCTCCCGCCCGTCCGGCGTTGCAAACACCCGCAGGCCGGCTTTGCCCGCGTTCTCTGCCGGTTCCAGCACCGCGCGGATCTCACAGGTACGGGAGCGAAGCCCCGTCAGGGAATCGCGGCGGTTGGCGCGAAGGCTCCTGAGCTCCTGCGCCGGCTCGATCATCAGGCTTCCGTCCTCTGCGAGCGCCAGACTGCGCGGCAGGCAGAACACGCCGGACCAGCCGAAACGCTGCACCTCATCCCGCCGGTTGTCCTTGAGCCATGCCCACATGAGCTGCCGGCCGTCCGGCGCCATCAGCGCCTCCGGTGCGAAAAAGCTGTTGTCCTGCCACGACATTCTGCCGTGCCGCTCGGGCAGGAACCGATCGTCCCCGGCGTCGTATCGCCCAATGTAATATTGTGCGCCCCGGTTGTGCGCAATGAATAGCTGCAGATACCGATCGGAGGGCTCTCCGCCAGCGGTGGAACGCGGAAGCGGAAGAAAGCTGGGGCACATGTCGTCCTCGGTTTCATCCGTCCAGGAATTGTCAGCCTTGCGCTGATAAAAGCGATGCACATACTCCCAATGAACCAGATTGCGTGAACGGTAAAGATCGGTGAAGTCCCCGCGATAGCGGGCCTCTCCCTTCTCTCCCCCATAACGCTGCAGCACCGGGAGATTGCCGGCCTGAAGGTAGTAATATTCCCCCTTCTTCCAGATGTTGCTGGGGTCAGCGGCGGCCAGATGCAGCTCGGTACCGTCGGCCGCCCGGACGGTGCGGCAGCCGTTTTCGGTTGCCGGCACCGCCTCCGCGGTCATCTTGGTCCATGCTGTATAATGATTTGCAATATCCTTGCTGTACGCCAGCCGGATTCCGCTGTTGACGTCATCAAAACCCCCCTTTTTGAGGGCCCAGTAGGAGATATACGCGGTGCCGTCCGTGTCCACAAACGCGCCTCCGCTGAAGATGCCACCGTCCAGTTCATCCGGGATCAGCGCGTCCGGATGCCGCGTCCAATGCAGCAGGTCGGCGCTGGACATATGCCCGTAGCGGAAGCCGTCCGAGCAGCAGTGGTACAGGAACATCAGATGATACCTGCCGTTTGCGTAAAACGCTGCATTGGGGTCGCCCGGATTGCCGTCATCCTCGGGACAGATGAAGTGATAGGTGGGTCGGTCACGATCCGCCATCAGATATTCGCGCAGCCTGCGGCTGTGCTTCAG
This sequence comes from uncultured Clostridia bacterium, assembly GCA_944391805.1. GTDB lineage: Bacteria > Bacillota > Clostridia > Oscillospirales > CAG-272 > UMGS1865. The sequence goes on along the minus strand of CALXUY010000058.1, from coordinate 31,268 downwards.
ATCGGTTTGCAGGGCTTGTTTATCGATTTGCTCCAAGGTCCTCTCCTCCGTCAGGATTCCAGTTTGTAAAGCTCCAGATCCTTGACCGACATGCTGCCGTCGTTGGCGAAAATGCCGGCGTGGTTTCTGCCGGTGTTGGTAATACTGGAGTTGAATACGAATTCACCGTTGATATAAAGCTCGATCGTGTTGCCGACGAGCAGCATACGGATCTCGTATTCCTTGTTATCATCAAAATCAAAATATCTGCAGTTCTGCAGCTCCCATGTGGAGTCGGTCAGGTACACGCGGTCGTTCTCGCGATCCAGCACCAGCAGATGGTTGATATCGTTCAGAACCGAAGGCGCGGCCGAATTGGTCAGCGCAATGCCGAAGGAGGACGCGGTAGAGGAGGCCTCCATCGTAAAGCACATCTCCATATTCATGGAAATACTGTCGAAAATTGCTGCCTGCCAGCTATACGGGTCGGTTGTGATGCTCATGGAATTTCCGGATTTTGTCCACACACCGCCATGCGTGTTCCACGCGAAGCTGGTGCTGGGCTGCGCCAGAATATTGGTGGTCAGAGAACCGGTACGCAGCACGTCAAGCAGATCCGAGGCATAAAACAGGCGCAGATAGCCATCCTCATTCAGGCCGACGGTTTTGGGCAGCGAGAGCACCGAGTTGCCGCCGTTGGAATCGGTATACATCATACGAAGCTGATCGCGGAACATGATGGTACGTGCGCTGTATCCGCTGGAATACTGCCCGCCAAACAGCACATTGTCCTCCTTGTTCTCCACAAACGGGCCACGGGGTGAGGATGCGCTGGCATAAATCTGTGCGCGGGAAATATAGGGATCGCTGAACATATTCAGGCCGCCGTTATTCTTGGCGGTGGTCAGCGTCATATACCAGGTGCCGTTGATTTCAAATACATCGATCATCTCGGGCATACTCACGCCGTTCGGACGGTACACAATGCCGAGCTGCTCCCAGTTGAGCAGATCCTCGGAATAGGCCAGCCCAATGACCGCGGTGGGAGAAGTGAAATCACCCTCCGCCGAAGCCACAAAATAGCCGAGGAAGCCGTCGCTGTCCGGATCCGGAATCACAAGGAAATCCCGGCAGTCGATAGTGGGCCAATCCTCGTTGGTGCTGTTGCCGGATTCGGGAGACTCAAAGGTGATAAAATATCTGCCGTCCGGCACCAGAACCGGGTTGCCCACGTATTCGGTCCAGTTCTCCATATCCTCGGAGACCGCCACGCCGATGCGCTGACCGTTCCAGCGACGCATGGTGTAGTACACATAGCACTTGCCATCGTGATAGATGGCGCTTCCGGTATAGCGGAAGTCGACATCGTAGGGGTTATCCGAATCCGCCACGTTCAGGATGTCGTCCTGCTCCTCCCAGTGCACGAGGTCGGTGGAAGTCGCGTGCCCGAAGCCGCGCTGCGCCTCCGCCTCCTCATCGTAGCCGACGCCGTCCTTCAGGCCCTTGAGGTGAATCAGGTGCACCACGCCGTCAACTTCCACATACCAGTTATCCCACATATTATAGTTATCGGGAGCATATTGAATGGAACCAGTCACTTCACTACCACCATTTCCGGGATCTTCCGTTACCTCCGGCGGGAGAGAGCCGGCACCTGTTTCTCCCGGGGTCTGCGGCTCCCCGCTACTGCAGGAGACAAGAAACAGTGTGACAAAAGCAAGGATCAATCCCATAATCTGAATTTGTTTTTTCACGATAATCTCCTTTACAAGGGATGCGGTCTCCGGCTGTTACTGACAGAGACCGCATCGTTGTTTGATCAGTGGTGCTTCTTACGAATCACCAAAGCAGCCGCTCCACTGACCACAGCAATCAGAGCAAGGCTTCCTCCGACAACCGAGGCACAGCCGCCTTCGTCGTCACCCGAACCAGCGGTGGTGCCGGGAGCATCCGTCCCCTCGGGCTCGGTTTGGGTCGGCTCATCCGATGTTTCAGGCACGGAGGGCTCATCGGTATCGGATGGGTCACCGGTATCGGTCGGATCATCCGAATCACCGGGATTGTCCGGATCCTCCGGCTCCTCTTCCTCAGGGAAGTTGGTTGCGATTTCACGATAAGCATCATCGCAATTGAGCACAATGGTACCCTCGATATTCGAGTTCACGCCCTCGGTCTCGGCATCATAATCCAACACGGTAATCGAGGCAATGTCTCCGCCAGTGATATTCAGCGTCACGTCGCCCTTGGTCAGGGTGTTGGCAGTTTTGCCGTTGGCAACCACCTGCTCAATCGTGCCGCCGGAGACATTGAGGGTCACATTGCCCTCGATGGTAACCGTAAGACCGCCCACACCGCCGTTACCGCCGCCGTACAGAACACCGATGGTGCCGCCGGTCACGGTCACTGTTGCGTTGCCGGGAATATCGTCAAGATGTGCGCTGTCTTCGCCGTGCGTAGCGCCTCCGGCAAACACCTCGGACCAGGTGCCGCTCTGGATGGTGACATCAGCATTTCCGGTTGAATTTTCGATGTAGTGGAAGGAATAAAAGCCGCCGCCGTAAATCGCGGGATATACGGTTGCACTGCCGCCCAGCGTCACATTCACGTTCGCGCCGACGACCAGCCGGTGACCGTTGGCAACAATATAGGCAGTAGAACCGGCAAAGCAGAGGTTGATGTCCTCAATCAGCGTATCGGTTGCAAACCAGATACCGGGGCCGTTGAAGGTCAGCGTCACATCCCCCTCCGAGGTCAGGGTCACCGGGCCGATGCTGTCGGCGGGAAGGTCGCACAGCGCGCGGTACTCCCCTTCAATCGTCAGGTCGGAAATCAGGCAGACCATGCCGCCCTCGGCTCCGAGCAGCTCGTAAGCCTTGGCAAAGGTCGCAACCGGGCTCTCCCGGGTGCCGTCGTTCTCATCCGAGCCGGTGGCGGAAACATAAATGACCGAAAGCTCCGGGAAATTGGTGGCAATGGCACGATAGGTGTCGTCGCACTTGAGGACGATGCTGCCCTCCACGGCGGAGTTCACGCCCTCCGCTTCGGCATCATGGTCCAGAACCGTAATTTCGGTGATCTCGCCGCCGGTAATCCGGACGGTGACATCGCCCTTGATCGGAGCGTTGGCGGTTTTGCCGTTGGCAATCACCTGCTCAATCGTACCGCCGGAAATATCCAGCCGCACATTGCCCTCGATGGCAACCTCCCTTTCTCCGCCTACGCTGCCGTTTCCGCCGCCGTAAATGGTGCCGATGGTGCCGCCGGTGACGGTTACCGTCGCGTTGCCGGGCACATCATCCACATGTCCCCATCCATTGGCGCCGCCGCCGGCATAAACCTCGGCCCAGGTTCCGCTTTGAATGGTGATATTGGCGTCGCTATTCGAAAACTTGTCAATATACGCAAAGGAATAAAACCCGCTTCCGTAAATGATGGGATAACCATAGGCTTCCTCGGCCTTGGTAACCGTGACATTCTCCCCAATGGTGAGCGAATTGCAGTTGGCTACAAGATATGAGTTAAACTCCGTATACGTACAATGCAGGTGAATGCTTTCGATCACCGTATCGCTTGGGAACCAGATTCCCTGCGCGGCAATGGTCAAAGTAGCATCATTCTCCGAGGTCAGCGTGACCGGGCCGACGCTGTCGGCGGAGAGATCGCACAGTGCGCGATACTCCTCCGCAATGGTCAGGTCGCCGATCAAGCAAATGGTGCCTCCCTCGGCTCCGAGCAGCTCATAAGCCTTGACCAGTGTGGCGACCGGGTTCTCCCGGCTGCCGTCGTTTTCATCGCTGCCCTCGCCGGACAGATATACGACGTTGCCGGATGCGTCGTCGTCCGTCTCGCCGGCGGCATAAACCGGCAGAGCAGACAGTGCGAGCGTCGAAAGCATCATGACGGCTACCAGAAGTGCAATCAGTTTTTTCATGTCATTTCTCCGTTTCCTTTTTGAATTTTATTGTAATGCCGAGACCAGATCGTCAATCGCTGCCTGCGCAAGATCATCATACCTGTCGTATACGCTGGCCAGATTGCGGTCGCTGGTGATCGTCATATCAATCACACGGAAGGCAAGATCGCCGAAGTTGAAGATATTGCCGATGTCATAGGTGATATTCCCGAAGATGAAGTCGAGGATTTCGGCGGTCTCCTCGTCTCTGGCAACGCGTCCGATCAGCAGCCGGTCATAGAATTCCGGAACCACAAGGTCGCTGCCGAGATAGGAATAGTACTCCATAAAGAGGCTGCGCAGCTCCAGATTGGCCGTGTTGCTGGACGGCACGCAGAGCACCGTGAGGAACAACGGCGAGACAGAGGAAATATATTCCTGCTGGGTCGTGTCATACTTGGGGTACGGCAGAATGCCGAAATTGACCGTGGTATCCCGCATCTGCGGCGCATAGTAAATGCCGCCGAAGGTGAACAGCGCGCGCCCCTCGGTAAACACCGCGATTTCGTCGCTGCCTTCATGTCCGGGCGCATGAATGTTGTAGCAAACGTCAGTGTCATAAAGCATATCATAGATGTCGAGAATCTTCGTTGCGTTGGCATCATTATACAGGCTGAGATAAGGAATGCCGTCCTCATCCTTCTGCCCGAACTGAATTTCAACCGAATTGATCATACCGGCGACCGCATCACGGATATAGGTGATGCCCCAGGTATCCGTATAGGTCATGCCGGGGGTTCCGTCACTGTCGATGGCGGCAGCCTGTGCCATTTCATAGAGCGCCTCATAGGTCCAATCCCCGCTATCCACCAGATCATAGGGATTGTCCAGCCCCTCCAGAGACGAGCGCATATCCTTATTGAAAAAGAGCGCCCACAGCGTCAGATCATCAGACACCGTAAAGTCCCCGCACAGGCCGTAGTATTGGTTGCAGACCGAAAGCGCCTCATAAGAGCTCTCATCCCACCACGACTTGGTAACATCCAGATATTCCAGATTGCGGTTTTCCAGATTCAGCAGCATGCCGTTCACCACCGCTTGGGTATACACTGCACTGCGCAGCAGCAGCAGCTCATACTCCAAACCGCCGAGCGACTGGGTGAGCAATGTCTGGAAGGAGTCGTAGCACTCCGGCTCAGCCACCACCTCGACGAAAACGCCGAGCATCTCCTCGATCTCCCGGTCACGCTCGTAGGCGGCGCCCGTAATCAGATCCTCAGAGTCCTCCTCTACGCCGATGTCAACAACATCCAGCGGAGCATGTCCATACCAGCCTTGGGTGAAAATCTGAATGATTTCCCCGGTGTCCTTCAAATCCTCCGGGATTTCCGGAGGCTGTTCACTTTCCCCGGTGTTGGTTCCGGCCGATGTTCCGCCGCCGTCACTGGTATCCACGGGCGGAGCGTCCTCATTTCCGCAGGAAGCCAGAAGCATCACCAAAGCAAGGAACAGAATCAGAACCTTTGTTTTCATTGTTGCTTCTCTCCTTTTCTCAAATTTCAAACGTTGTGTAAACGTTTACACATGTATTATAGCACAGAAAGTCAGGATTGTCAACTATGCTCCTTTGACAAAATTTTATCGACGTTTTTTTGCATTTTTCACAAGATAAAAACAATTTTTTGAAAAAAGGTCTTGAAAATCAGAACAAGTTGTGATAGAATAAAAAACACCCCGACAAGGGAATTATCTTACAATAGGGGCAACCGATGCTATGATTACCATTCAGGATCTTGCAAGGGAATGCGAGGTTTCCATTGCAACCATTTCCCGCGCGTTTTCGCCAAACGGCAGGATTAATCCAGAAACCAAAGAAAAAATTTTGAAAAAAGCCCAGGAGCTGCACTACGTTCCAAACACGGTGGCACGCAGCCTGCAAGGGCGGCAGACCCACTCGGTCGGGCTGATCGTACCCGAAATCAGCAACTCCTTTTACATCTCCGCTATCCAGAAAATGGAAGCGCAATACCGCGATAAGGGCTATCGAATTGTGATCGGGTTCTATCAGCAAGGCACCTCCAACGAGGCTGAAATCATTTACGATATGCACAGCTCCCGGGTGGACGCCCTGCTCTTCTCGCCGACCGACCGCTCCAGCGAAAAAATTCTGAAGCAGTACTTTCCGCCCAACCATGTTCTCCAGCTCTTTTCCAAGCACTACGAAGAATACAGCAGCCTGTGCTTTGACGATATCCGCGGAACCGAGCTGGCAACCGAATATCTGATCGGCAAAGGGCATACCCGCATTATGTACTTCGGAGAGCAGGAGCGCTCCGTCGGATATCAGAGAGTCATGGCGGCGCACAAGCTGAGCACCGATGGCCTGCTGTATGCCAGCAGGCGGCTGGATGCCTATGATGCGGAAACCTGCATTGTTGCAACCCGGCCGACCGCAATTCTCGCCATTGCAAAATGGTCGGAGCGCATTGTTTCCGCCCTGAATCGCCTGCACCTGCGCTTTCCCGACGATATCGGGCTGCTGGTTTACGACGACGTGGAGTGGGCAAGCATGTTTGATGTGACAGCCGTCGGCCACCCGCTGGAGGAGGTAGCCGAGCGGTCTGCCAATATTCTGCTTCATATTCTGAACCAAAAGGAACACTTCACACCCATCCATGAGCTGGCAATGCCGTTTATCACCGAGCGGAAATCCGTGCCGAGCATTCACCGGATTCAGACCGCCATCTGACCTCGCGTCAGCTCCGACCGGCGCTGCAACGGCAGCCGCGCCCCTTCAATCAAAAAGAAAAAACACCGGGCAAGACGATTTCCATTAAAAATCGATCTTGCCCGGTGTTTTCCGGATCGGGTTGTCAGCAGCCGCACAGACTATAGACCAAAGCAACGGCTTTTTGCCGGCAGCCGTATACGGATGGCCGCAGCCGACGCAGCCATCCCTCTGGGCTTATTCCTTCCCCGCGTTTCTCCTGAGGAGGCTTGCCGCCAGCTTGAGAAGCAGATTGATCAGCAGAATCAGCAGTGAGACAACCGCGGCGCTCTCCATGAGAAGCTGCGCCTCAAACTGATTGATCATCAGGGCCACCGGCTTCGGCGAAGGCGGCGCCAGGAAGGAGACCGCGGATATGGTCATCATGGAATTCACAAAGAAATAGACGAACATTTCCAGCAGAGTATATCTGACCTTTGGCAGAATCACGTCCCGGACGATGCGGAACCGGCCGACGCCAAGGCTCTGCCCCACAGCCTCCAGATTGGGGTTTACCTTTTGCAGCGTGTTGTACATCATCAGATAGGGCGATGCAAAAAAGTGCACCGAATTGGCAAGCGCCACAATCAGGACGGTACCGTAGATCGGTGTGCTGTGGAAGAAAATGACATAGGAAAGCCCCAGCACAATCCCCGGAATCGCCATGGAGGTGATCGAAAAGAGGTGAACGCATTTCCCGAGCACGCCCTTGGAGCGGGCGGTCAGATAGGAACAGACAAACGCCAGAAGGGTCCCGAACAGAGCTGCCAGCAATGCGTACAGGAGAGAGTTGAGCAGATACTCATCCGCACCCCGGTGAAAGGTTTTTTCGATATGCTCAAACGTAAAGGTGGAATCCACCGGATATTTCGTCTGAAACACCATCATGCAGAACGCGAAAATCGGCGCCAGCACCAGAAGGCTGAGCAGAGTACACCAGAGATAAGAAAGCACGGTTGACAGCCGGCTTTTTTCCGGCACGACAGGCTCACTGACATACCCTCCCTGCCCGTGCTCGGGATTGCACAGGTCCACCAGAAATGCAATGACCGCGGGAATCAGCAGGCATGCGCCGATCACACTGCCGGAATCATAATCGATCAGGGCTACCGCCCTCTGGTACATGAGCACCGAGAGCGTGATCTGCTTTCCGCCTACCATCAGCGGCACACCGTAGTCGGTGACGATCATGGTGAACACCGCGAAAAACGCCGAAATCAAGGTCTTTTTCATGTATGGCAGCGTGATGCCGAGGAACCGGCGGAAGCGCGGGATCCCGAGCACTCTTGCGGCCTGATCGGTCATGCCATCCTCATATTGCAAAATGCCGGACAGCATGAGAAACGCGACCGGAAAGGAATACATCACCGAGCCGACGACAATGCCCCAAAAGCCGTAAATGCCGACATCCCAGCCCAGCAGCTTGGTAAACAGACCGTTGTTGCCGAACAGCGCAACCAGACCGAAGGCGTGAGAGATGGAGGGAATGAGCATGGGAATGACAAACAACATACCAAAAACCGCCCGCCCCCGGATGCGCGTGCGCTCCATACACCATGCCGCCGCCAGCGCGAGCAGCATGGAAATGACGGTTGCCGTCAGCGCGGTAGTCAGCGAATTTCTGACCGCGGGCAGAAACTGCGGGGACTGCGTCATCTCCCGCAGGCCGTCCGGTGTGATTCTGCAAAGCATGGAAACGATCGGAAGAATTACGCAGAACAGGAAAAAGAGCACCATGCAGGCCTGAATGATGCCGTTGGCCGAAACCCTCTTTTTCATCTTCATGGTTTTCAACATTGTCATGGCGCCGCTCACTTCCCGCCGATGAACCTTGCCAGCGAATCCACCTTTGCCTGCAGATTGTCCAGCACAAAGGTCTGCACATAGGCGTTGGCAGGGTGCCTGACAATGTTCTCCGGCGTGTCAAGCTGGCTGATTTCCCCGCTGTTCAGAATCATGATCCGGTCGGAAAGCGCAAACGCCTCCTCCTGATCGTGGGTAACGTAGATCATGGTGGTGCCAAATTGGCTCTGAAGTGCCTTGAGCTCGGCACGCATGGAGAGGCGGGTGGCCACATCCAGCGCCGACATCGGCTCATCCAGCAGAACAATGTCAGGCTTGAGCGCCAGCGTGCGGGCAATGGCAACGCGCTGTTGCTGGCCGCCCGAGAGGTTGCGCGGCATTTTGGAGGCGTGCTCCTTCAGGCCGACCGCCTCCACCATGTGCTCCGCCCGTTCCCTGGCCTCTTTTTTGGGAATTTTCTGAAATTTCAGCGCATACTCCACGTTCCGCAGCACCGTCATATGCTCAAACAGCGCGTAGTTCTGGAACACAATGCCCATGCCGCGATTGGAGGGTTTCGCTCCCGTGATGTCACAGCCATCCTTGAGAATGCTTCCGGCATCCGGCGGAAGCAGGCCGATGAGAATGCGCAAAAGCGTGGTTTTGCCGCAGCCCGAGGGGCCGAGAATGGAGAGGAACTCCCCATTCTCCACCGCAAAGCTCATATTTTTCAGAATCGCGTGGTTCCTGTAGCTCTTGCAGATGCCGCGGATTTCCAGCTTCCGGTTCAATTGAAGGTCCATTTCTGCAGCAGCCTTTCTTTTTCGCTCAGGGTATCGTTTGCCATATTGCCATAGCGGATATTTGTGGGAAAGCCCTCCACCTGCGGCACAAAGTCCTTGAAAATCTGATCCGGGAAAAAGCGCTCGTTGTTGCCGCGGCAAAGCTCGGTGGCAAGATAGTTGAACACCTCCATCACCGGCTGGCGCTCCGCGCTTCCGGCGAGCACGGCGTTGCCGTACATGCTGTACGGCGCGCCTTCCTCAAAGAAGAGAATTTCCAGATTCACACCCTGATTGATCTCGGTCACAGCCTGCGAGATCATGCCCAGTCCGATGGCAACCTCTCCCTGCACCAGCGCATTGACAGGCCCGGAGCCGGAGGATTTGAACAGCACATTTTCGGAGAGCTGCTCAAAATACGCAAAGGCCTCATCCTCTCCCCACTCATTGGTGAGCTGGCGCAGAAACATATATCCGGTGCCGGAGGAGGCCGGATTGGGCATGGAGATCTGCCCATTGTAGACAGGGTTGAGCAAATCCTCGTAGGAGGTAGGAACCGGCAGCCCTCTCTCGTTCAGCACATCCCGATTGACGATGATGCATCCGCCGTTTTTCAGCTCGGGCGTGAATTTGCGATTGGCGGGAACAATGTCGTCCAGAAACGCCGAATAGTCGAAATCGGTCAGCTCCGCGAGGTATTCCTCGCATTTGTAAAGGTAGCCGTACTCCTGTGAAAGAATGATGTCGGCGGTGCAGTTCTCCCCCTCCTCCAATACCTTCGCGGCAATGGTGCTGCTGTTCATGTACTCCAGCTCAATGTGGTAATCGGGGAATTTTTTCTGAAGCTCCGCAAGATAATACTCATTCCGGTAGTCCTCGCCGCTCGTCCAGATGATGATGTCGTTTTCCCCCTTTTTGCGGCACGCGGGCAGCAGAAGCAGCACCATTGCAAGCAAACAGACCCATGCAAACACGTTTTTCAGCGCTTTCATTTTGTTTCTCCTTTTCATATGTCATAGGTTTTATCAATCGCCTTCAGTTCCTTGAAGGTATCGATCTCAACAATATCCTCCGCACTGCATGCGCGGACCTCCACGTGATACTCCTGCGGAAAAATGGAAAGCGGAACCTGATCCCAGTACCGTTCCTTTCCGCCAGGCATTTCGTATGCCTGCAGCAGATGGTTGGAGAGCTTTTTGCCCGAGGCCTCATCCCAATAGGAAATGCCCACCTCCTGGTAGCAGTTCACCCCCCCGATCTTCAGCTCCTGAATGGTATTGTCCCGCACGGTAAAGCACCAATCGTTTGACAGCTCCATGGGAATGCCGAGATAATTGGAGGTATAGTGATATTTTGCGATGATGGCGGGGTTGCGGATGAGCAGATCGGCCTCGAACACATAGGCATTGCACATGAGATAACGTGCACAGACCGCCGACGAGATGTTGTTTGACTCGTTATAAGAGGGATTTTCGAGAAATTTGATCATCGGGTATTTGTACAGAAGCTGATCAAACTGCTCGGCAAGGTAGCCGCGGACGATATAAATTTCATGAATTCCGGCCGCGATACAGGCGTCAATCAAGCCGTCGATGATCCGCTTGCCGTTGACACGCACCAGGGGCTTTGGTGTGTTCAGCGTTACGGGAACCAGCCTGCTCCCGAAGCCTGCGGCAATAAAAATGGCGCGTTTGGCCCGGTAGGGCTCCAAGGCCTCCCATCCCTCCGGGGTGATGCGGCCTTTTTCGATGTAGTGGGTGCCGGCCAGCTCCTTGGCCAGCCTGTTGATGGTTCCCAGCGAATACCCGGTTTTCTCCTCCAACTGCCGCTGCGTCAGCGGATCTTTGGCTGTGGCAAGCGCATTGAGAAAATCGAACTGCTTGCGGGAAAGCATTTGTTCCGTCTCCATGTCCGGCTCCTTTCTGTTCGGCGGAAAGTTTTCTGGACGCACGCTCCCATCCGGCATGCAGTCATCCGAAATGTTCAGAATCTGCCCACGGGCGCAGGCAAATGGAACACACCGCCGTTTTTTTCATGCATAAATGGCACAAATATACGATCCGTTCAAAACGGGTCGCATATTTGTGCGGTTTGAAACAATCTGTTCTTACTTCCGTGCGGAGTCATCCTCGGCCGAGGAGTTCTCCGATTCAGGCGCGTTGTCCTGCGCTGCGGAGGCGTCCGCCTCGCTGTGGATCACAAGCTCATCCTCGACCTCCTTGTGGGCGTTCGCATCGATGTGCAGCTTTTCCGCCGCCTTCTTTTTGGCCTTGGTCCACCAGATGGCGGCCACTGCCCCCACGGCAATGACAATGCCGCTGATGGACGAAACCGCCACCGTGACCGCGGAGGGATCGATGTAGAGCGCTTGCGGACTCATCGCCGCTCTCAAAAACAGTTCCAGTGTGTTCATATCTGTATTCCTTTCCGATTGATACCGGGCAATCGTCCCGTTTTTTCTTCAATATTTTGCACCGTCAGGGGGGTACGATGCCGCTGCCTTCCGACACCTCAGGCCTTTTGCGACCGTTTTTCCACCAGCGAGGACAGAATATACTTGGCCCCCTCCGCCGCCGCGCAGCCGTGGTTGTAAATGAGGGAATCAAAACGGGCGTCAATCCGATCCCGATAGCGGTCGGTATTGGCAAGCAGCTCGCGCACGACCTCGGCCGTGCGGTTCAGCTCTCCGGGGGAGAGCGACATGCCGATCTCGTCGCGCAGAGAAATTTCCACCGGAGTCAGACCAAGATTTTCCCAGTTTGGATTGAGACATTTGAGCTTGGTGTTGATGAACAGCGCCGGCCGGCCGGTTGCAAAGCAGAATTCCGGCGCAATGCCCGACCAATCGGTGATGATCAGATCGGAGGTGGTGATCGACTCATTGGTCGAGAAATCCAGCTCAAAGGCCAGCCCTTCCCCCTCCCTGTCGCGGTATTTTTCCACCACTGCCTGCATTTTGGCGCCGAAGCGCTTGACGTATTCGGGATGCGGCCGGATAATCAGCCGATAATCCTCCCCGTAAAGCTGCCCGATCAGGGTATCGATGCAGGAGTCCAGCAGGTTATCCTCCTGCCATGAGGGCGCGATCAGAATCTGCTTCCGTTTTCCGGGCACGTGCCGCTGCCGGTTCTCCTTCCCCGCCTGCACGAGCTGATCGGCCAGAGGATACCCGAACGGCACGAGCTTTTTCTCGGGCAGGCCATAGACCCGTTCCGTAGCGCGGACCTCCTTTGCCACATGCTCGCCCGAGCAGAAAATGGTGCTGAAGGCGTTGAGCGCCCCCTCGCGGAAGCCCATATGCGTGCTCAGCATGTCATGCGGCACATAGATGTATTCAATGTCCTTTTTGATGCGCGAGCGCTTGAGATAATATTTGTCAAGATCCGGCGTGGTCATCACCACAATATCACACTCGATCAGCATCATCAGGGGTATGAGCTTTTTCAGGCCGATATAATACGGACGGATGCGGGGCTGCTGCTCGGCAATCTGAAAGATCACATCATCGGGGTCGTTTGTGATATAATGGACGGTCAGATTCGAGCGCTTGAGCAGCTCGTCGATCAGCTCCTGAAAATACTTGTAAAAGCCGCTCTTTTCGGAGTAAAACACCACATGCTTATTGACAACGTGGAAAAACCGTTTGTAGTCCTTGCGCTCGCGCCGTTTATTCCTGCGGTAGTTTGCATCCTTTTTGGCCGGCGCGTCCAGCGCTTCAATTTCGGCAAGCTGACGGCGGCTTTGCTCCAGCGCGTCATAATCCACATATTTTTTCGGATTGATACAGGCGTTGAGCAGATACATCTGCACCACCGAGAGCAGGTTGCTGGCGATCCAGTAAAGCGCAATGCCGGAGGGCACAAAGCAGCCCAGATACAGTGAAATGCCCACCGAAACCGCCATCAGGCCGTATTTGCTCAGCTTGCCCTGCTCGTGCTGAATGACGTTTGACAGATTCTGCGTCAGGCAAAGCACAAAGGAGGAAAGACCCGCGGCCACGGGAACAACCGTGTAAAGCCCCCACACCTCAACCGGAACCGTGGAAAGGTGAAAGCCGCAAAAGCTGAGCTGAAACGCGCCGACCTGTTGAACGATGTCGGCCAGCACATCTGCCCCCACACCGGGAATTGCCGTGGCTGTGTGAATGGTTCCGTTCTGAATCGCTTCCACAATCAGAAGCTGGCAGGAGGAGGCGGAGGGGTCGGCGCCGATGAATTCCGCCATGGCGGCAATCACCTCGTTCGGAACGCCGAACAGATAGCCCAACGGGTGGTAGATGACCTCCACCACACCCAGAAGCAGAACGATCTGCACAATCAGAGGAATCAGCGAGAGCATGGGGCGGTACTTGTGCTGCTTGAACAGTCTGGCCTCGCCCTCGGCTATCGCTTCGGAATCTCCGTAATGTCTGACCTTGAGAAAATTGATGTCGGGCTGAATTTTCACCATGAGAATGGAGTTCTTCTGAATCCACACCGAAACCGGCAGCAGAACCACCTTGCTCACCAGTGTAAACAGAAGAATGGCCAATCCGTAATTGCCAACCAGCATCCAGCACCATTTCATCAGATAGCCGAACGGAACGCAAATATAGTAAAGCACGTTATCCATAGCGTCATTTATCCTCGAGCCGCACGCCGGATCAGTCCATCAGGAACTTATCGTGGTGCTCGTGGTGTACCTCTTTCCAGTTTGCAAAATCTCTTGCGGAGCCGCGGATCTCATACACATACTCGTCAAGGCTGCCCGAGGCCCATGTATGCCACCGGTAATGGCGCACCCGCTCGGCTCCTTCCGGCACCTCGAACACCGACGTGCCCTCCCAATCCGGGGCAATACCCTCCGAGCGGAAAATCGTAGGCCAGAAATCCTCCTGTGAAACCTGCGCCGAGGAGAGCTTCAGCGGCTCGTTCCCGCCGCGGCCGGCCGGCTTGGCAAACAGCGCAGTCATTCTCGGCTCTCTCACGTCTCTGACATTGTTGATCGGGTCGCCGTGGTCTCCGGTGATGATAATGGTGGCGTCGTCGTAAACGCCCAAGCGCTTCATCTCCCGCAGATAGCGGTTGATGATCTGAAAGCTGACGCGCACGGGAATGGCATAATCGTTGACGTCGTCTCCGGTCGGCGTATTCCAATTCTCGTCGTAAATCACATCATGACAGCCGCCCAGGTGAATATAGCTGAAAACCTTTTCGCCGGTCAGGGCAAAATCCCCGGCCGTCATCGTCTGGTAAACGCTTTTCATGTCCAGCGTGTAGGCGTTTTCGGATTGGGATTCCAAAACGATGTTTGCGTTGGCATCCGAGCCGATGTTGCCCACAACCCCCTTCAGCGCAAACGGCAGGCAGCGGTACAGCGCCATGAGCACCATGTTGCCCGCGATGGCGAGCTGCCGCCCGGCCGGAATGGGCGCGGGCTTCAGCGTCGGAACCACATTGGCGACATAATCCGGCAGATGCATCTCGTTGCTGTACCCGTAGTAGGACTGTGTATAAAGGTTGATTTTGTAGCCCTCGTCATGCAGCTTTTTGAGCGGGGTCTCGCCCTCAAACGCCGTATCCTGATAGTCCAGACGGCTCATCGAGCAGGAATAGGGCTTGTTGGTCAGCATCCATGTAACCGCCGGATATGTATGACCGAACAGAGAAATATGATCCTGAAACCAGGTAAATCCGGTCAGCTCATCGTAAACCTCCGGCGTCTCCCGGTAAGCCTTCTCCGCAAACATTCCGTCAAAGCGGTCAATGATAAACACAATGACATTGCGGGAATCGGAAACCGTGGTCAGATTTTCGTTGGTCATGACCTTCGGAACCGATTCGGAATCCGATTGCTGCATCCGTTCGTATTTGGGGATGAAGATCTGATCGTTGGAGAGAGCGACAAACACGGTGTTCACTATC
The DNA here is from genome assembly GCA_944391805.1 of uncultured Clostridia bacterium. Classification (GTDB taxonomy): domain Bacteria; phylum Bacillota; class Clostridia; order Oscillospirales; family CAG-272; genus UMGS1865. The sequence continues at coordinate 16,163 of CALXUY010000058.1, read as the reverse complement.
TGGGTTCCGATCACCACCACACAGAGCAGAATGCAGACGAGCCTGACGGGGTCGCGCTTTTTGAGGAACGCGGAGCCGACAGCCAGCCCTTCCACCACAATCCATATGACGGTATTGCCTATTATGGCAGCCACGGAAATTTTGTCGCCCTCCATATTGTCGCCGGGCAGCGAGCTCAACCCCATGTTGAGATAGGTTCCCTGCAAAAAGAACAAAAATGCGGTTGCGACCACAATCGGATAAACAAAGCGATAAACCCCATCGGGCAGGAAAAACAGAATTGCCGCGATTGCCAGCGTGCCCGCGAGCCAGAACATCAGGCAATAGGGCAGAAAATCAGAAAGGGAAAACAAAAATTCGTCGAGATTGCTGCCGTAAATTTCAAACGGCGCCTCCATACAGATGATCATGGGCAGCGCAAGCGCCGCCAACAGAATGGGCAGAATACGATTTTTTCGCGCAGCTAACAACAGAGACACAACAAAACCTCCTTCATACATCGGTGATTCGACCGCTCCATGATCGGGGCCGACAGAGTGCAAAAGCTCTGCGGCAGCGTTCGATCCCGCTTGTTGGCATGTGTACAATCCATAAAAAACCAATTGCGCACCGGATGCGCATTTCCGCAAGCGCAACAATTTTCCCCATTATATCATTTCCCATGGTAAATGTCAATATCTTTTAGACTTTTCGTAGCAGGAAAAGCATTTACTTTTCACTTGTTTGCAAAAAATCCATCATTCCGTGCCGAAACTGGATTTGAAAATTTACAATTTGTATCAACAGGCCTTGAAGGTGTGTAGAAACCCTGTTTCTGTCGTCCCGTATAAATTTGCAAAACAAAGTCTTGCAAATCCCCTTCTGTCTCTACCAAATGCCAAACGGAACCATCGCACACACTGTACAAATCAATATCCCCCCGTTCAAGCAGAACCACAAAAACCCCTGTTCAATTCAGAAAATTCAGAATCAAACAGGGGGTTTGAAATAATGTGTTTATTTGCGTCTACTTCCTGTCGGCAAATGCGCGACCGCGTGGTTTTCGGTATACAATAAAACCGAACCGATCTCGCGTTGCGAAACGGTCCGGATTTGTCTTGGTGAAGCATCCGGAAGAAGTTCCGAACACCACCCTCGTGCATTCAGTCCGGCAGCTTACCACCTGCTCCCGATGATCGGGTACAGAAGCTGCCTGCTGGTGACCCATCGGAGAGTCGAACTCCGGACACCATGATTAAAAGTCATGTGCTCTGCCATCTGAGCTAATGGGTCATTTTTGCTGCCAGAATATTATATCACATTTCTTCTGGTTTGTCAAGATTTTGAAATCTGTCAAAACAGCAAAATGATGCAGATCCACGTCTGCCATTCTTGTCCATTTCCACCATTCCGAGTTCTGAAAGCGCATGTCACTCCCTGCGGGGCATGGTTCTGCCCATATTCCCTTCCCCACCGGACATCCATGGAATTGCCAACACCATACACCATCGGAGATTCCCACAAGATGTGCCGGCATGGCGACAGAAGAACCGACCGAGGCAGCCTGTGGAATACACATGTGTGGCACAAACAGGATCGGTCGATGGTAAATCCCGCAGGACACGCCGGCGGAAGGCACAGACAGAACCGGCAGCCGGGAAGCAGACAGTACCTGCCGCCGGAATTCCCGCCGGAGAGGACGAAATGAGCGTAGATAGAACCGATCGATGGGGTTCGCTCTCCGGATGCGGCGCTCGGGGATCACGGGAAAACGCCCCGCCCGAGCCTCACAACGCTCTGCGCAGAGCTGACGCCATCATGCTGATGTTCTCCGGCAAAATGCCAGGCAGCGTCGGGGTAAATTCCCCATCCTCAATCTCGCTCTCCCGGATCGAGGAACGAACATGGTGCAGCAGCAGTCTCTCCGGCCAGGAGGCGCGCTCGAGCTTCAGCTTTCCGCCGAAATTCAGCACCGCAAAGGCAGAATCCCGCAGCAACTGCGGAAACAGCCGACTACTGTACTCCTCAAACTCGTGCCCGAAACCGCAGCAAAGGAACAGCCCGTGCGGCCTTTCCGCCAGTTCCGCGGCATGCGCGTTCAAAAACCGTGCTGCCGACGGGCGGAGCTTGGCAAAGCGCACCGAGCTGCCGAACACGACCGCATCAAACGCCGACACGTCCGGCGTTTCCCGGTCCAGATCTGCCAGCGTCACCCGCAGGCCCTTGAGCTCGGCCTCCAGCAGGTGAACACAGGCTTCGGCGGTTCCTGTCTTGGAGGAATAGGCAATCAGAACGGTTTTCACGGTGCAGTTCTCCTTTGTTTGGGTACTGCCAGCATTATACCCGATTTTTTGTCATTTGTCAATGGGTTTGAAAAACATATCGCACATCCGACCGGTTCCGATGAAGCGGAAATCATTTTACGTTGTGATGAGGCGGGCAACACCGCCTCTGATCCGTGTTCGTTCCCCTAAAGCCCGTATTTGATGCGGACACGCTCCAGCTTTTCACCGATCGGCCTGGCCAGCAGCCACAGAAACGCAAAATTGGAGACCGCATACAGGACGGTATGCGGCAGGGCGGTCCCCATGGCGGCCAGCCACAGCGCCGGGTCGAAGCGCCCGTTGTACCACAGCACCGTCCACACATCCATCACCAGGGAAAAGAGCAGGCCGGAGAGCAGGCCATAGCAGAGCAAAAAAGCTCTGCTTTTTTTGAGGGGACGGGCGAGAAGACCGGCAAACAGGCCTATGAGTCCCCATGCCAGCATCTGAAAGGGGGTCCACGGCCCCTGACCGAAATAGAAATTGGAAAGCAGCGCCGACATCGCCCCTACCAGAAAGCCGGTTTCCCCGCCCAGGTAGATTGCCGTGATGACCGTGAGCGCCGTGACCGGCTTGAAAAACGGAATCAGCCGACCGACCACGCAGAGCGCGATCATCACCGCCGCAATCACCATCCGGCGGGAACCGATCCGCCTGCGCTCAATTCCGGCCAGAAAGAGCAGCACGGCGCAGGCGGCAACCGCGACCGAGACGAACAGGTGCCGCCTCTCATCCAACACCAGTGCGCCGCCCAGCACCACCGCCGGCATCACAACCGCCGGAAGCAGTACACGGAGCCAACGGCGCAGGCGCGGGCTTTCAATTCCCCTCATGCGGTGCTCCCTCCCTCCGGCAGCCGCGGCAGCGTGCGATCGCATCCTTCACCGTAACCACACGGTCAAAATATCCCCGCGTCATGCGGTTTGCCGCCGTGGTATAAAAGCGGTTTTCCGAGAAGAAGTCGGCAGGGGCGCCGACCGAAACCGCCGCTCCGCGGAAGAAGAGCGCACAGCGGTCGGCGCACTGCGCGGCAAAATCCACGTCATGCGTCACAACCACCACGGTCATGCCGGAGGCCTGCAGCTCCCGCAGGATCCGGATGAAACCGCGCTTGGTATCCGCGTCCAGCCCCTTGGTCGGCTCGTCCAGCAGCAGCAGACGCGGGGAGGCCGCCAGCACCTTCGCCAGCCCCAAGAGCTGCTGCTCCCCGCCCGAGAGATCATACGGATGGCGGTCATACAGTCCGCCGAGGTCAAACGGCAGCGATTCCGGGCGCACGCCGGCGTCCTCCAGCTCCTCCCGCACCGTGTTCCGCAGAAAAACGGTTTGCACATCCTGCGGCAGAGCGGCAACGCATCCGTCTCCCGGACGCACCTCACGAATGCGCTTTCCGAACACACGGATGCTGCCGCTGTACGCGCGCAGCAATCCGGCGGCAACGCCGAGCGCGGTGGTCTTTCCCGAACCGTTTCCGCCGAGGATGCAGAACAGCTCCCCCTGCGCCACGGTCAGGCTCAACCCCCGCAGCACATCCGGCAAGCTGCGCTCATACCGGAACCAGACGTCCCGGAAGCACAGGGCGGGCGGCCCGGCCGGCCCAGCCCCTTGGGGAGAGCTTTGCTCCTTCCCGCACGCCTGCGGAGGCTGCTCACAGGAGGTCTCCCGGCAAAGCTGCCCGAGCCATTGTCCCAGCCATTCCCTGCCCTCCCGCACGGTCAGCGGACAGGTCTGCGCGCCAAGGGCCGCTCCCAGCCGGGCGGCGGCAGGCATGGCGCAGAGCAGCTCCGGACGGTCCCCCAGCCGGGGAATCACCCGGCGGGGAGCGTCGGATTCCAGCAGTCTCCCCTTTTCCAGCACCAGCATCCGGTCGCAGAGCGGAATCACCTCCTCCAGCCGGTGCTCCGAGAGCAGAACGGTGAGAGAAAAATCCTGATTCAGGCGCCGGAGCGTGGCGATAAAATCCGAGGCGGCAATCGGATCGAGCTGGGAGGTCGGCTCATCGAGCAGCAGGATCTCGGGCTGCATGACCATGACCGAGGCAAGCGCCAGAAGCTGCTTCTGCCCGCCGGAAAGCCCGGAAACCTCCCGCTCATACCAATCCTCAATGCCGAAATAGCTCGCCGTTTCGGCCACACGCCGGGCAATCACCGCCTGGGGCAGGCCGAGATTCTCCAGCCCGAAGGCCAGCTCGTGCCAGACCCTGTCGGTGACAAGCTGCTGCTCGGGCTGCTGCATCACAAAGCCCACCGTGCGCGCGGACGCGGAGGCCGGCAGCTCCTCCACCGGGGTTCCGCCGATCAGGATGCGGCCGCTTCGCTCGCCAAGGGGGGCAAGCTCCCGCTTGAGCAGGCGCAGAAGCGTGGATTTTCCGCTCCCCGTCGCACCGCAGAGCGCCACAAATTCCCCGCGGCGGACCGAGCAGGTGACATTCTCCAGTGCCCGTCCCCCGGCCTGCGGGTAGGAAAAGCTCAGATTCTCGACCGTAAGCAGCTCCATCGCAGCACCTCCCATCCCTGTGCAAGACTTGGCAAAAACGCAAGCAGACCATAGCAAAGGTATCCCGCCAACGCCAGCGGCGTGCACTCCGGAAAAACCAGCGCGGGGTAATAAACCATGTCCAGCGCCCCGCACGCCAGCGACACGCAGGCGCCCCCGAAAAAGAGCAGGGTCAGGGCCAGCAATACCGCGTCGCCTCTGCGGAAGCGGAACACCGAAAACTGCGTGCGCCGGCCGACGCCGTACCCCCGCGCCGCCATACTGTCGGCCGTGACAATGCCGTTTTCCAGCGCCCATGTCAGCAGAATCGAGAACACGCGCACATTCCCCCGGAAGGTTTCCGCAATATTCCCCTCCCGCAGCCTTCCGAGCGCCCGCTGCGCCTGCCGGATCTTTTTGGCCTGTCGGCTGAACAGCGGCACAAACCGGAAGGCCATGGAAAGCACCAGAGCAAGGCGGGGCGAGAGCCGGCCGAACAGATATAACAGCCGGTCGCCGGTCATCAGCTGGGAAAAGCTGCGGAACCAATAGAGCGCCGATACCACGGCCGCCGCGGCCGCCATGCCATACAGCAGCGCCTCGAGCGTGACCGGGCGATGATTGAGCACAAACAGAACCGTGACCCCGTTGTGCGAGACCAGCGGATTGACCAGCGCCAGCACCGCGAACAGCAGGCAGAAAAACAGATGGCTTTTGCCCCCTCCCGCTCCGTTACGCACCAGAAAAAAGCAAACCGCTCCCGCAAGCGAGAGCGCGAGGATCACCGGGTTCATGCAGAACATGGCAATCCCGGCGGCAGACAGCAGGCAGACCGCCGCCACGGCTGGGTTGCATTCGCTCAGGCTGTACATCTCTGTTCTCTCCTTTCCGCTCTTCGCCGTCCAAGGCCTTCGGACAGGCTGCGGAGCCGCTCCCGTCTGCGCGCCGCCCTCACGGCCGGGTCGATTTTTCGGACCGAGGGCTTGCGACCGGGAGAGACGGCTCCCGCATCGCCGCCCCGGCCGTATATCCGGGCAGATCCCTGCCCAGCTCCAGCGAATAGAGCCACTCGATGCGGTCTCCGTCCGACAGGCGGTACTCGCCGCACCCGACCGACGGCTGCACACCGTTGACCAGATACACCCAGCCCGAAAGCTCGCCGAAATCAAACTCATACAGATACTGAATGCCGCTGATATAATCCGCACTGCCGTCCAGACGGATGCCGTATGCCTGCGCGGCCTCCAGCAGAATGTCGTAAACCGTATCCCCCTGCCCGATGGCAAACGAAGCGGCTTCGAGAATCACGCCGTCGGCCGGGATATAGTCGGATTGCCCCTGTCCGGCCACCGTGTCGCACCGGATGGTCAGCGTGACGCTGCCCACCGCGTTTTCCTTGACCGGCTGCGTGCCTCCATAATAGCTTTCGGAACTTTGAATATCGGTCAGGCAAACGGCCAGAACCGCGATTGCCGCAACGGCGGCAATCACAATGAAATTGGCCGGATGCCGCTTTTTGCATACGAACAGCCCAAGGCACACCAATCCGGCAACGCCGAGAATCCCAAGGCTGACCCAGAGCTTGTAGCCTCCGCCGCCCGCGCCGCCGGACTGCGCGGCTCCGGTACCGTCCGCGCCGGCGGAATTTCCGGGCTCCGCACCCGTGCCGTCCGCTGCCGGCGCATCGGTTCCGGTTTCGGGCGGTACCCAGTCCGGCAGCCGTTCGGGACTGCGCCGGTCAAACAGATACATCGGCCCCTGCCCCGCTTCCTGCCTTTGCGCCGCCATCAATGCAAACAGGGCCTGCTCGGTTGCCGTACCGTCGGCAGCGCCCCCCGCCGTGTGGCAGAACAGCCCTTCCGGGAGGTGGTATTTCAGCAGCCCATCCAGCAGCGTACACCCGTTTTTGACAAACCGGGAATCGTTCCGCCAGTCGACGTCCAGCGCCGACAGCGCGAGCATCACCTGCGCGGTGCTCTCTGCGTTCGGCACCCCATAGCTCGAAAAATCCCCGTCCGCAAGCTGGCGTGCCGAAAGCAGCTCCAGCGCCCGGTCCACCGCGGCGCGCACGTCCGCGTCCTCATCGCAGAGCGGCGCCAGCGCCTGCACGGCCATCGCGGTCATATCCGCATCGGCGCTCTGCCCGGTCACCGCCCAGCCGCCGTCCGGCAACTGGCGGGAGAGAATTTCGTCTCTGACCTCGGACAGAGAGACCGGCGCCGCATACCCGTTATGCAAAAGATGCATGCCGAACACCCAGCTGGCAATGCCCTGCTCGCCGATGGAATCATACAGCACCCGCGAAATATAGGGGTCGGCGCTGTCGATTGCCACCAGCGTCAGCGCATATTTCTGCCGGCTGGCCGCAGCGCGCACCTCGTTTTCCGAAAGATACCGGAGCAGAGCCTCCTCATACTCCGAAAAGTCATACGGCTCGCCGCTCTGTGCCAGCGCCATGATCTCCCACTCCGCGCCGTTCCCGGCCTCCCGGGTCAGCGCGCCGTCGATCCACTCCTGCACCGACGCGGCACCGTCGGCTTCCAGGAGCCGATCAAGCAGCGAAACGAGCGCGGAAGCGGTTTCACCGTCTGCCGCCTGTTCGGAGGCCGGCGCCGCGCCCGCCAGCCCCATCGGTGCTTCTTCCGCACCGGCCCCCAAGCCGCCGGCGCAGAGGCAGAGCACGAGCGCACACAGTGCAGCCGCAAGCCGCCGCCTGATGCCTCTCATCTGTGCTTACCGGTCCTTTTTCCGGTGGACAATCCCGTCCACCACAGCGGCAAGCAATGCCACGCCGGCAAGCACCAGAATGGCGTAAAGCTCGGTGGGATCGGTTTCGGAATCCGCCTGTCCGTCCCCGGAACCCGGCTCCGTATCGGCAGGCTGCTCTGTATCGGAGGGGTTCGCATCTCCGGTTTCCTCGTCTCCGCTCCCGGCGTCACCGGCGACGCTGACCTGACAGACCGGCGGTACCAGAACCTGCGCATCCGAAACCGCGCTGATGATATAGCTTCCGGCCGCAAGATTCAGGGTCACACTGCCGTTCTCATCGGTGCGGAAATCGGTCTTCTCTCCGTTCACGACAATCACGGCGTCCGCCACCGGCAGCTCTACCGGATTGTAATCCGCGGCCCAACCGGCGGCCTTCAGCGTCAGTGTCAGCTCGCCCGGGGCGTTCAGCTCAACTGTGGCGCGGTCAAAATAACAATACGTATCCGAATATCCGTCCAGATCGGTATATATAAAGGCAGCCACCTCGTCCCCGTCGGACACCGGGGCCGTCAGGGACATGGCGGAGGCATGATTGACATAATACCCATAGCTGCCCCCGTTTTCCACACCCCAGAGCTTATCCAGCTTCAGCCCGTACGGCCCCTCCGAAGAAAGATACCCTGCTGCGGCACCGCCGGGATAAGCCTGCTCATGTGCCAGCAGCAGCGCATCGTTGACGGTCACCGCGCCGTCTCCGTCCGCGTCCTCCAGTACCACGGCTTCCCGCACCAGTGCCAGTTCGCCGTTTTCGTCGGCAATGGTGACGTATGCCGTATCCTGCGGCGCGCTCTCTGCCGCAGGCGTAAGCGTCAACACCGCCGCAAGCAAGGTCGCAAGCCCAATCCATACCAACCGATTCCTCTGTTTCATCCTTTTTACCTCCTGCCACCTCGGGTGGCCCCAAATGTTTTTTAAAATTCTGAAGCTCCGACGGCTTACTGCCGTGTCCGCTCCGGCGTCCCGCCGCCTGTCTCTCCGGGCGGCTCGTCCGGCTCCTGTGCAGGCAGCCCCGTCGGCCCGGGCTGCCCGTCTGCCGTCACCGCGGCGCTCCGCTTCATCGCCTCCCGCCGCCGGCGCTTGGCGCGGATGCGCTTTTCCCGGTTGCGCGCCATGCGGTCGTCCTCCCGCGGCGGCTTGATCCCCGCCGCCTCCAGCGCCCGCGGCCACGGACCGAGATGCGCCTTGATGGCAACCACCGCTTCGGCGGAGAAATCCGACCGTTTGGGATAGCGGGCTTCTCCCCGCTCCCACAGCTCCCGGCTGACCTGCCGGAGCAGCCCGATGCACTCCTGCTTTGTCATGCTTTGCCTCCCTATTTGTGTACGGCTCCGAATAAAAAACGCGCTCTCCCTCCTTCCGGCGGTGAAAAGCGCAATGCCCCCAATCCATTCCGCGCGCAAAAAAGCCCTTGCGCGGGAAAGCGCCGCAGAAACCCGCACGGCTGACGCGCCTGCGGACGCTGCGGTTTGTTGGCTGCACTTTTCAGATCCAAAAATGCTGCGGCGGAAGGGTTTCCACCGCTCCTTCGCCCTGCGGGGTGAGTATTCCGACTATACGGTAATGATGGTTGCGACGGATTTGCACCGAACTTCCCTCTGATCCGGCCTCCGCCGGAACCCTGCTGCGAATATTCACTTTTTCCCGTTTATCATATCATATCCTGGCCGAAAAGTCAAGTCTTCGATCAAAATTTACCGGTTTTCGGAATGAATCCGGGAAAATCGGCTTTTCACATAAAAGCCGGATTTCCGGAAATACTGCATCCGTAGCATTTTGTCTGTAACCAGCGGCACCTGTCCGGCGACAATACAGGCAGATGGCATTTCATCATCAAAAGCACCGGGAGGAATTGCAATGAAATCATCCAAACGCCGCCTGCTGACCGGCTCCGGCTGCATGGCAATGGCGCTGCTCACTCTGCTCGGCTCGTCCCCTTTTACCCTGCGCCCCGGCGCCGAGGAGCTGTCCGGGAGCTTCGGTTCGGAACAGAAAGGCGGCCGGACACAGTTGACCGACCAGACCGTCTCATCCCTGACCGACATTTCCATCGGGCTCTTCCGGCTGACCGCCGGCGACGATGCCAACACCGCGGTCTCTCCGCTCTCCGCCCTGCTCTGCCTCTCCATGCTTGCAAACGGAGCTGAAGGGGAGACGCGGGCACAGTTGGAAAAGCTCTTCGGGATGTCGGCCGAGGACTGGAACCGCCAGCTCCGCGCGCTGACAGACACCATTTCCGACACAAAGGATTGCCGCATCCGGCTTGGCAGCTCGGTCTGGCTCAACCGGGCCCATGTCCGGAGCATCCGCCCGGCGTTCCTACAAGCCAACGCCGAATGGTACGGCGCCAAGATCCGGCGCGCAGCCTTTGACGAAGCCACCCGGAGAGACATCAACCGCTGGGTGGAGCAGCAGACCGACGGAATGGTTGACAGTATCCTCGAGGACATCCCCTCCGACACCGTACTGTACCTGATCAATACCCTGCTGTTCAACGCAAAATGGCAAAGGCCCTATGCAGACAGCGAAATACAAACCGGCAGCTTTGCCAATGCGGACGGAACACAGGCGGAGGTGACCATGCTGCACTCGGAGGAGGAATTCTATTTTGAAACCGGCACCGCCGCCGGATTCTGCAAGCCATACGCCGGCGGAAGATACAGCTTTTGGGGAATCCTGCCAAATGTCGGCACCCCGCTCCCGGACTGGATTGCCGCCCTGAACCGGGACACGTGGCGGGAGCTGACCGGCTCTTTGCAGCGGCGGCCGGTGACGGTTGAAATGCCGGAATTCACCTGCAAATCCGAGCTCCGGCTCAACGACGCGCTGCAGGCCATGGGCGTGAACGATCTGTTCCTGCCCGACCGCTGCGATCTCTCCGGCATATCCCCTGACGGCAGGCTGCACTGCAGCGAGATCAGGCAGAAGGCAGCGGTGGAAATCAGCCGCAACGGCACCAAGGCGGCCGCAGTTACATGGGGGAACGTGCGGACAACCGCCCTCTTTCCTCCGGTCTCTGTGGTGCTGAACCGTCCGTTTGTATACGCCGTGGTGGATCAGGAATCCGGGCTGCCCCTCTTTTTGGGGAGCGTCAACTGCCTGACCTGAACATCCCGGTCCGCAGGAACCGGAGCAGGACATGCGCTCTTCCGGAAGCCTGCGGGACAGCTTTCCTGCATGTTCCAATCGCGAACAACCCGATATAGCACAAAAGCAAGGTCAGCCTTTTCGGTTGACCTTGCTTTTATACTGCGGTTTTGTACGGGCTGCACGCAACCGGATATTCCGCTCCGATTGACGCCCTCTCGCTTTTTGTGCGTTACATACCGCCGATGATGCGTTCCGCCGTCTCCTCCGGGGTCAGCTCCGAAACATCCAGCAGGCCGCTCCGCAGTTCCCGATAGAGCGGCAGCCGGGCGACGCTGCGTTCGATGACGTCGGGATTCCGGATACCGGCCGCCACATCGGCTCCGAGTCTCGCCCGGAGCGCCGGCTCCGAGCAGATCAGCGACACCGGATGCAGCACAACGCCCTCGAGCCGCAGAGCGCGAAGAATCCCGTCAATGATGGATTGCTGATGCATCACCCAGCAAAACACCACATTCCGGTAATCCGGGCAGGCCAAAAAATTGTTGAGAAGATGGCAGATGTTATCGAGCACCATGGCGCAGGTCCGTTCGTTGACCACAAACGGGTCGGCATCCCAGCACCAGTCTCCGTCCAGCAGCACGCAGGCCTCCAGCCGCCTTTTGAGAATCCGCCCCACGGTGGTTTTTCCGACTCCCATGGTTCCGCCGATCAGATACAAATGCTTCATAACAAGTGCTCCCTTTCCGATGTCTGTAAAACACTGTCTCCACAGAGCAGAGCGTTTACCCGTCGATATCCTCGTCGGTGATCATTTTGGACGCGGGCATCACACGCTCCGGCTCCTCCTGCATCACGGCATTGTCGACCGGACGCCACGCCTGGCCGAATTTGACGTCCCGGAACATATCCATCAGGCCCGTGATCTGCTTCAGGCGCAGAATCTCGTCCCGATCCATCCCGAGATGCTGGGAGATCCACGCATCCGAACGGCCGATTTCGTGCAGCTCGCGGATGATGTTGCTCATCAGATCCACATCGTGCGAGCCTCTGGCGCGGTTGTGCCGCACCGTGCTGGCCATGCGGCAGGAAAGCGGCTTGTCGATGACCGAAACCGGCATCAGCCCTTTCTCCCGCTCGTAAATATCCTTGTGCTCCTTCATCACGCGGTAGCGGTGAAAGCCGTCCACGATCACATACACATCCTTGAACTTGACATAATAGCAGACGATGGGCATGGTGTACCCGTCCTCCCGGATGCTGTCGTAGAGCAGCTTCATCTCGGGCGGGGCAACCGCATTCGGGTTGTAGGTATTGGGCACAATTTTTTCAAACGGCACGGCAATGATGTTATAAACCGGACTTCTCCACTCTTCGTTATTCACCGATCATTCCTCCATATTTCTTTCTGATGATGTTCACCTTGCTCTGCTCCTCGCGTGTCAGGCCAAAGCCCATGAAGCGACAGGTATGGTCATTCTTCAGGATGCAATAGCACATCCGCTTCCAGCTCGGAATATCTCTTGTGCTCTTGATGTCGTCGGTGTGATCGGGAATTTTTCCGATGAACACCACGCGGGATTTTTTATCCAGCGTGTAATTGGAAACCCCGTTCCGGCGGATGCGGTACCCCTTTTCCTCCAGCTCGTGAATGGCCTCCTCAGGAAGCCCGCCTCCGGTTTCATGCCAGAATCGGATCGAGGTCTGGAATTTTTTGATGTAATTGTTGCGCAGCCGCTTGGGCAGGGTGTCAAGCAGGAATTTGGTATAGGACTCCCAGGTCTGTCCTTCGGGCAGCGTAATGTTGCGATAGCCCATCGCCTTGGTTTTTCCGTAAATGGCGGCAAAGTTGGCCCCGTATACCCGCCCCACCAGCCGCGTCCATATCTCGGGATCAATGATGCGGTAGAGGTTGAGGCTGTCCTTGGAATAATCGTTGAAGGGGGAGGCCACCCGCATCTGCTCGGGACGCAGCCCGGCCTTGAAATAGAGGTCGTAAAGGCCGTTGTAATCGTAGCGGAAGCGATAGTTGGCCACCCAGACGTCGTTGACCGTCCAATCATAGAGCGGCGAGGCGCACCAGACGTCTTTGAACTGCTGTGAGATCCAGCACTGCCCCTCGTAGCCGTATTTTTTATTGAGGAAGCCGCTGTAGCGCTGCAGCGACTCCTCCGCACGCATGCCCAGCAGGCAGACCGTTTTGCCATCGCCGTGAATTTCGCGGTAATACCGGCCGAATTGCTTGGCAAGATCCTCCTGATGCATCCGGTAGCGGTAATATTTGAAGGGATGATCCATATTGATAACATACGGGTGCACCGGCATGGGACGTACCCATGCGTCCGGCTTGTGGTCGTCCCACGGATACCAGAACATTTCATAGCTGCTCAATGCGGTTCTGGTCGCCATAGGCAGACAGATCCAGTAGAGCTCGGCCTCCCGTTCCAGCCGCTTAAAGGTGCGGGTGATATACTCGGTTGTCACCGTATACTGCGCCTCGAAATCCTGATGAAAAACGCCGACGGTGCGCCGGGGATAATTCCGCCGCTTGAAGTCGAGCACGAGATTGAGCAGCAGACCGCTGTCCTTTCCGCCGCTGAAGGAGACATAAATATTGTCAAATTCCCGGAACAGGTAATCCAGCCGCTCCTCGGTCGCTTCATATACGTTCTTGTCCAGATACTGTTTAATCAATCGGTGATCCTCCCTTGGCTTGTTCATTGAGGGCAACGGTAACATCCAAAATCACCACATAAGATGTAGAAAAAATATTTTTTGGTTATTCTTACCATTTCTCGTATCATTATAACACGTTTTGCGACAAATTTCAAGTACCTTTGGAAGGATTTCCATCCGCAAATCAAACAAAATGTATAATCAGTCCCATGCATGTTTGTATCGAATTTTACAAAATCATTCTTTTCGATAGAAATATTTTTTACGTTTTCATCATTATCCGACGCAAAAACGCAGAATCAAATTATAATCCAACACACAAAAATATTTGGAATTAAAAACGGTCCTGAAACCGGGGCAAAACCACCGGCGAGCGGTAGCTCCCCATCGCCTTTCGCTTCGCACTCTCTACCGTTTCTCCCGCAGAGCCAAGGGTATTTTGACAACAAAAAAACACAAGCGCTTCCGGGAAAAAACCGAAGAAATGCCTGTGTTTTTTTGTTCAACTATGAATGATGGCTGCCGGCCGCTTGACGCAGAACCAAAATCACCGTTCCTCCCGCAGCAAACGGGCCGCCTGGCGGATTTCCTCCGGCGTATAACCGTAGCGGTACAATCCCGCCAGCACCCTGCGGCGCTGTGCCGGATCATCCGGCCAACCGCCATAATGCTTCCGGAGCAGCGCCGCGCAGTTTGCGGCAAAATCGATTTCCTCCAGAATATCCGGCAGTGCGTCCAGAACCTCCCGGTCAAAGCCCCGGCTCCGGAGATGCGACCGGATCCGTCCCGCTCCCCACAGCTTCCGCAGGCACTTCTCTACCTCGCGGCGCATGTCGCTCTCCTCGTCGATCAGCCCCATTCTGCCAAGCTGCTCCGCAGCCGCGCGCGCTTCCTCCTGCGTAAAGCCCCTCCGCCGGAGCTTTTGTCCAAGCAGCTGTGCCGAGTTGGAGCCGTATGCCAGCAGACGCTCGCCGCAGCGCAGTGCCGCGCACATCCGGGAGGCCTGCTCGAGCTGTTCAAACCGCGCCTGTGTAACCGGCCCTTTTGCGGGCTTCAACTCGCGGTATTGGCCGGTTGTCAGGGACAGGATTCTGGTCTCGGAATGCTCCCCACTGCGGATCATCACGGTCAGCGCCAGCTCCTCACCGCTGCCGCTCGCGCGGATACCGACAATTTCGACCGAAACCGACTGCTCCAAAGTTATGCGTCCTCTCCGTCGTCGCTCAGGCGAAGGTCAAAGTCGTCGCCGTCGTCCACCTCAAATTCCTGCTCCACCGACAGCATCGCCTCCGAGCTCATGGCACGCACCTTCTCCTCAATCTCGGACAGAAAAGCGGGGTTGCTCTCGAGCATTTTCCGCACATTTTCCTTGCCCTGACCGATGCGCTCACCGTTATAGGAAAACCATGAGCCGCTCTTTTTGATGACGTCCAGCATAATGGCAAAATCCAGCACCTCTCCCGAACGCGAAATGCCCTTGCCATAGAGAATATCAAACTCGGCCACGCGGAAGGGGGGCGCAACCTTGTTCTTGACAATTTTGCATTTGACATGGTTGCCGTAAATTTCATTGCCGTCCTTGAGCTGCTCGGTCTTGCGGATGTCGATGCGGACCGAGGCAAAGAACTTGAGCGCCCGGCCGCCCGGCGTGGTTTCGGGGCTGCCGTAAATCACCCCGACCTTCTCCCGGATCTGGTTGATGAAGATGACCACACAGTTGCTTTTGGAAATCACCCCCGAGAGCTTGCGCATGGCCTGCGACATCATTCTTGCCTGCACGCCGACCATGGATTGCCCCATGTCCCCTTCAATCTCCTGCCGCGGGACAAGCGCCGCGACCGAGTCGACCACAATCGCGTCGACCGCCCCCGAGCGTGCGAGCGCCTCGCAGATATCCAGCGCGTCCTCTCCGCAGTCGGGCTGGGACACCAGCAGATTGTCAATATCCACCCCGAGCGCCTTGGAATAAACCGGGTCGAGCGCGTGCTCGGCGTCAATAAAGGCCGCCGTGCCCCCCATCTTCTGCACCTCCGCCATGATGTGCAGCGCAACTGTGGTTTTACCGGAGGATTCCGGCCCGAAAATCTCCACGATTCTTCCTCTCGGAACCCCGCCGATTCCCAGCGCAAAATCCAGCGAAAGCGACCCGGTGTGCACAGCCTGCACCTCCATATGGCGGTTTTCTCCCAGCTTCATAATGGAGCCGACGCCGAAATCCCGCTCGATCTGGGACATGGCGGTAGCGAGAGCCTTCTTCTTTCCCTCTGCGTCGAGGTCGGTGGGAACGGGTGCTTTGGACTTTTTGGTTGCTGCCATTGTTGTTGCTTCCTTTCCTGCGGCAGACGACGTGTGGTATGCCGCCGTTTTGATTCTCCACTATCATATCACAAATTTTCGTTCTTGTCAAGGCTTTTCCAAAAATATTCAGTTCCAAAATCGGAATTTTCAAAAAGACTTTCTGTCATTACTCATTTGTTTTATTTTTGATTTTTCCGTTTTCCGAACGAGCCAAAAGTCAAAAACGGACAGGCAAAACGGCTTCCGGGGCAGAAAACCGCTCGGGCAGGCACACACGCATGGAGTGCGAAAGCAGGTTTGCCAAAGTCGTAACAGCAAGAAGCATCTCGTACGCAAGCGCACATGCAGGAGGTGGTCGCGCGCCCGGAAAACGGAATTGCCAAAAAGTTGTTTTTTGCCCTTGCAATCCGTCCCGGAACATGTTATAATAATAAAGGGAACCTCTAAAAATTAGTTCCCAGTATTAAATTTTGCGATTCAACAGCGAAAAAATGAAATCAGGGCGGCGAATCGCATTCCTGCCTCAAAATTCATGTATATGTTGGGGTTGGAACCCCC
>CALXUY010000057.1 GCA_944391805.1 uncultured Clostridia bacterium | reverse complement strand
GGTAAGGAAATTTCGCCGCCTGCGGGCGTCGAGGAGGGCTTCGCGCCCTCCACCCCGCAAACTTTTGAAAAAGTTTGATCAAAACTTTCATCAAACTGACGAAAGCCGTTTCTTTGGTCTACAGTCTGCAGCGCCCGGTATTTGCCACCGGGCGCTGCTTTTGATATGACCTGATTTTCCCCTTCTGAAAGGGGCGAGAGGGGCGCCGTTCAAACCCCCTGTCCCATCGCAACTGCCTGATCGGGAAAATCCGTATCGGCAATTTCCCCTTTGTCGGTCACACCGACAGCACGGAGCACACCGGCAAGGCGGACGCCGTCGAAGCAATCGATCCATCCCTGCACATCCGAAACGGCGCCGTTCATCGCGCGCTCGTCCTCATCCGCAGCAGTCGCCAGCAGATAAACGTCCCGGAACCGGTTCCCGCGCGGGAAAAGCGGATTGAGCCGGTCGAGAAAGGTTTTGAGCTGACCTGATACCGAATAATAATAGACGGGGGTTGCAAACACAAGCACATCCGCCTGTTCAAAATCCGCATACAGGTCGTTCATTCCGTCTCCGAGCACGCATTTGTCATGCGACTGGCACCAGAGGCAGCCTGTGCAGAACTGCAGTTTGACATCGCGCACGGCAATCAGCCGGACATGGTTCCCCGCAGCCTCGGCTCCCTCGGCAAACCTGCGGGCCAGCGTTTCGGAATTGCCGCCCTTCCGCGGCGAGGACGTGACAATTACCACTTTTTTCATCATATGGTTCTCCTGTTCGTTTTCATCAGATTGCCCCGACAATTCTGTGCGGGAGATAGCACTCGTCGATGGCCGCAATCTCCTCGTCCGTCAGCTTCACATCAAACGCCCCCACCGCATCGTCCAGATAGTGCGCTTTGGTTGCTCCGATGACAGGAGAGGCAATTCCCTTTGCAAAATGCCAGGCGAAAGTGATTTGCGTCATGGTGACGCCATGCTTTTGCGCCAGCGCATGGATACGCGCGGCGATCAGCCGGTCCTGCTGCTCGGTGGAATCGTATTTGCCCTGCGCGGTGGTATCGGTCCGGCTCCGCATGGTGTCCGCCGTCCAATCCGGCCGGGCCGCTCTGCCTGCAGCGAGCGGACTGTACGGTGTGAGCGCCACATTCATCTGCCGGCAAATGGGGATCAGCTCACGCTCATCCTCCCTGTAAAAGGGATTGTAGTGGTTCTGCATGGAGACAAACGGCGTCCAACCGTTGTCCCGCGCGCAGAGCTGCATATTGTAGAACTGATACCCGTACATTGCAGAAGCGCCCAATGCGCGCACCTTTCCCGCGCGCACCAGCCCGTCAAGCGCCTCCATTGTCTCCTCAATTGGCGTCTGTGCATCAAAGCGGTGAATGATATACAGGTCGAGATAATCGGTTCCCAGCCTGCGGAGCGTCCCGTCAATTTCCCGGTTGATCGCATCGCGGGAAAGATGCCCCTCGTTGAAATAGACCTTGGAAGCCAGCACAACCTTTTCCCGTGCGATATTGCGCCTGATTGCCCTGCCGAGGTATTCCTCGCTGGTGCCGGCTGAGTAACAATTGGCGGTATCAAAAAAATTGATGCCCAAATCCAGTGCGTGCCGGATAATTGCCTCGCTTTTCTCCGGATCCAGCGTCCATGCGTGCATGTTGCTGGCCGGGTCGCCGAAGCTCATGCACCCGAGGCAAAGGCGGGAAACCTCGATTCCGCTGTTCCCGAGTTTTGTATATTCCATATGGTTCTTTCCTCACTCTCTGTTTGCTGTATGGGAAGGAAAAGCTACCCTGCCCCTCCTCTGATGGGGGACGGCGGCCTCACGGTTACAGGCTGCCGTATTGCTCGTCGGTCACGGCCTCCAGCCATTCGTTCCGCGTGTCTTCTCCCGGCACCTCCACGGCGATATGCGAGAACCAGGAATCCTTTTTGGCTCCATGCCAATGCTTGACGTTTGCGGGAATTTCCACAACATCTCCGGGGCCAAGGCTGCGCGCCTCCTTGCCCCACTCCTGATACCAGCCGCTGCCCGCAACACACAGCAGAATCTGCCCGCCGCCCTGTGCCGCGTGGTGAATATGCCAGTTGTTGCGGCAGCCCGGCTCAAACGTGACATTTGCAAAGAACGGTTTTCCGGCCTGCGGCTCGGTGAGCGGATTGAGGTAGGAATTGCCGATAAAATACTGTGCATAGGCGGTGTTCTCCTTCCCAAGCCCGAATACATTGCTCTTTTCAAATTCCGTATCCATCATCTTGTTTTCCTCCCTGATATTGGATTCCGAAAGCAGATCCTTCGCGCAGTTGAGCGCGTTGAACAGGCGCGGCATTCCCATATACGGCATGGCATGCACAAGCGCGCATACCACCTCCTCCTTTGTGCTGCCGACCTTCATTGCTCCGCGGACGTGTGAGCGGACCTGTGTTTCCGCTCCTCCCATTGCAGCCAGAATCACAACGGTCAGCAGCTCCCTTTCCTTTGCCGCAAGTCCTCCTCGGGTGGCAAAATCCGCAAAATACAGCTCGGTCAGAAATTTCGGAACGGCCTTTGCGAAGTCCCCCGGCAGCCATGCATAGCGCTCCTCGATCTCCGTTCCGTAGATTGGCGCCTGCAGAGCCAAGCCTGCCGAAGCGCGCGTTTCCTCGGTTACGGTTTCCACACGCTCCAGCGGCAGTGTGATGCCGCTCTCTCTGAACACCTCGTTCATCGCCGCAATGGCGTTGAGTGTTTTCGGGAAGCCAATAAACGGCGCGCACTGATAGATTACCTCACGGATTTCCACCGGTGTGACCCCGATATGCAGGCAGGCAGCGGTGTGCGCCTTGAGCTGCGGCAGCGTCTGATTGACCGCAAGCACAGTGACGGTAATCAGCTCGCGCATCCGATTATCCAGCGTTCCGGTATAACAGACCTCCCCGAAAATGAAACGCTGCAGGATGCGCA
This sequence comes from uncultured Clostridia bacterium, assembly GCA_944391805.1. Classification (GTDB taxonomy): domain Bacteria; phylum Bacillota; class Clostridia; order Oscillospirales; family CAG-272; genus UMGS1865. Next base: position 18,376 of record CALXUY010000057.1, on the reverse strand, counting down.
TAAATTCGGGATCGCTGCCCTCGTTCTGCGTTGGCTTGCCGCCGAACAGCTCCCCGAATTTCACTTCACATTGTTTTACTCTGTCCATATCGATCTCCTCCTGTTGTTCTGTTCCGGTCCGACAAAAATCGGCATATTCCCTTGTTCCTCCGAACGGAGCAGGAAAGCATGCACCGGCGCAGACCGTTTTGTCTGTACTGATTATAGCACAGAAAACGCTTCCTGTAAAATATTTATTTTTGATTGCTATTCATTCCTCAAATGCATAATACATATGCTTTTGATACAGAAAGGCATGCTTACGGTCCAAACGGCAATGCCGAAACATCCACGGAGATGCAGGCACAGGCTGCGCCTGTTCCGCCGGGTCAGTCGTGTATCTTCAGCTCATGCAGCATTCTGACAAACGCGGGGCTGGTGTGATCCACAATTTCACTGTGCCCCATGTCCAGCGCCCGGATCTGCTCCATATCCTCCGGCGTCAGCTCAAAATCCCACACGTTCAGGTTTTCGAGCAGCCGCTCGCGGTGTGTGCTCTTGGGAATCACGCATACGCCGCGCTGAATGCTCCAGCGCAGCGCCACCTGCGCCGCCGTTTTGCCATACCGTTTGCCGATTCCGGTCAGCACCGGATGCGTGAAGATACCGAATTTCCCCTCGGCAAAGGAGCCCCATGCCTGCGGCACCACGCCGTATTCCCGCATGGTATCCAGGCTGCGCTGCTGCTGGAAAAACGGGTGCAGCTCCACCTGATTGAGCATGGGCGGGATCTCCACCGAAAGGCAGAGGTCTGCCAGAATCTGCGGGTAGCAATTGGCCATGCCGATGGCGCGCAGCTTGCCCGCACGGTACGCCTCCTCCAGTGCCCGCCAGCCGCCGTAATAATCGTTCATGGGCTGATGCAAAAGCATCAAGTCAAGATAATCAAATCCCATTTCGGAGAGTGCGCGGTCTATCGCGGCCTTGGTTTTTTCATAGCCGATGTCCTGCACCCAGATCTTGCTGGTGACAAACACATCCTCACGCCGGACGCCGCTCTCCCGGATGCCGTCTCCAACCGCCTTTTCGTTCATATAGGCCGCAGCCGTGTCCACCATGCGATAGCCGCAATCCAGTGCCTCGAGTACCACACGCTTCGCCTCCTGATAATCGGGAATCTGAAAGACCCCAAAGCCCTCCTGCGGCATTTTTACGCCGTTGCGGAATGCTACAACATTCATCTCCTTTTCCTCCTTTTTACTTCTGCCCGGCAATGTCCGGATGCATGGACGCATAGGCTTCCTCCTGCTCGGGCGTCGGATTGTAATATTTTACGTTTTTGTTGAGCTGCGCGATCGCCGCCATCTCCGCATCGGTCAGGGTAAAATCGAAGATATTGAAATTTTCCCGGATATGTGCGGCGTTGGATGAGCCGGGAATGACGACAAAGCCCATCTGCGTATGCCAGCGCAGAAGGATCTGCGCGGCGCTCTTGCGATACCGTTCCGCCAGCTCCACAATGATCGGCTCACAGAGCAGGCGCTTGTCACCATGCCCCAGAGGATACCACGACATCAGCCGGGTGCCAAAGGGCGCCAGCTCAGCCATAATCTCATCCTCCGTGCAGTAGGGGTGGGCCTCCAACTGAATCACATGGGGTTTGATTTCGGCCAGCCCGAGCAGTGTTTTCAGCTTTTCCCCGTGAAAATTGGAGATACCGATGGACCGGATTTTCCCTTCCCGGTAAGCCTGCTCGAGCCGGCGGTAGCCCGCCATATAGTTTCCGGCCGGCTGGTGGATGAAGAGCAGATCGAGGTAGTCGGTCTGCAGCCGCTCCAGCGTCTGCTCCACCGCATCCCCGGCCTCGTAAACCGTCGGCCAGAGCTTGGTGCTCAGAAAAATCTCCTCCCTTGCCACCCCTGACTGCCTGATCGCCCTGCCAACGGCCTTTTCATTGACATAGGCGTTGGCAGTGTCCACCAATCGGTAGCCGCACGCCAGCGCGTCGCGGACGGATTGCTCCGCCTGTTCCGGCGTCAGCAGAAAGGTTCCGATCCCCAAGGCCGGAATCTGTACGCCGTTGCTGAGTTGAAATGTCATCATTTCGGGTTCCTCCTGTTCGTTTATTTTGCAAGATAGGGTGCGATGAGCGCCGGGAGCTGTATGCTGCAATAGTCCTCCAGCAGCCCCTTTGTATCCATTGCCCCATTGGACATGCACCAGCAGGTCATCACTCCGTAGAGCTGACTGATCATCAGCCGGCTGATTCGCTGCACCGGGGTATCTGCCTTCAAGTCTCCCGCCGCTATCGCCTTCTGAAGAATGCCCTGCAGCGATTGCAGGTCATAATCCAGCTTCTTTCCGTCCTTGTCCTCCGGCACTGCATCCGGATCAATGACACATTTGACCCACTGCTGCGTGATCTTCAGCCCGTGCTGCTGGATACGCTCTGTAAATTCCCTGACATAATAGCACAGCTTTTCTTCCATCAAACCGCTCATTTTCTCCATTTCGGCCTCGATATCACTGAACGGCTGCCGGCTGATTGCCTGCACAATGTCCTCTTTGTTTTTGAAATAGGTATAAAAGGTTCCTCTGGCAACCCCACAGGCCTTTACAATGTCGTCAATCGAAACGTGACAAAAGCCCTGCTCTGCAATCATTTGCTTCGCCGTTTCAAGCAGCCTTCGCCGGGTTTCCATAGCGGCCTTCTGCCGGTTTGTCATTCTGCTCCCCCCTTCTTTTCATTATTATAACATTTCGCTGACAGATTGTCAATGACAATCTGTCAGCGAAAAAGTGAATTTATTGTGAATGAAACGGCGCTATCTCTCGGAATGCGCTTTCCATCGCTCCATCATTCTGCAAAAACAGTGCCGTTACAGCCGCAGCCCCTTGATATCCTTGATGCGGGAAAGGATCACATTGGTGCGAATCGAGGCGATACCCGGCAGCCTGTCGATGGTGTCATGCAAAAACGCCTCCAGCTCATCCTGCCCTGCGGCGACGGCGTGAACATGCAGGCAGCAGTTCCCTGTCGTCCGGTAAATCTGTGTGACCGTCGGGCACTCCTCCAGCAGCCGGACCACCTCGGCAAAGGTCTCGGGCCGGGTTTCGATCTCAAAATAGCAGGAAACCGCTCCGCCCAGCTTCTGCGGATTGATCACCGTGGTATACTCCTCAATGATTCCGGCAGATTCCAGCGCATCGATATGATTTTTAATCGCCACCCGGGAGAGCCCCAGCCGTTCGCCAAGCTCGGAATAGCTATATCTTGCGTTTTCAATCAGCAAAGCAAGAATCTTCTGGTCCGTCTCGTCCAAACCGTCGAGAAACATATTCAATCACCTCACATACAAAAATCAGGATGTATGTATTATATCACAAACGCAAGCGCATTGCAAGATGAAATTTTATACTTGCATTTCGTAATGAAATATGATATAATGTTTTCAAAACAGAACAACATGGTGATAAAATGAACAGAGATCTCACAAAAGGAAGCATCACAAAGGGGCTGCTGCTGTTTACCCTGCCAATGCTGGCGGGAAACCTGCTACAGCAGTGCTATAACATTGCCGACACACTGATTGTCGGTCAGGCGCTCGGGACAAACGCACTTGCGGCCGTTGGCTCTGCATTTACGCTGATGACCTTTCTGACATCGGTCTTTCTTGGACTGTCCATGGGAGCGGGCGCGCTGTTCTCAATTGACTACGGTAAAGGCGATCTTGAGTCGCTCCGGAAAGCGGTTGCGCATGCGCTTGGGCTGATTCTGCTGGCCACATTGCTGCTCAATGTGGCAGTTTATGTCTGGATCGATCCGATTTTCCGTTTTTTGCAGGTCCCAGCGGAGCTTTATTGCGATATGCGCGAATATCTGGTGATCATTTTCGCAGGACTTGCCGCAACCTCTCTGTATAACTTTCTCGCATGTCTGCTGCGGGCGGTTGGAAATTCGGTCGCCCCACTGTGGTTTCTCGGCATCTCGGCGCTGCTCAACGTTGGGCTGGATCTGCTTTTCGTTCTGGTTTTTGAATGGGGCATTGCGGGTGCGGCAATCGCAACGGTCATTGCACAGTTTGTCTCAGGAATCGGATTGCTGATCTACACACTGTGCCGCTGCCGGGAGCTGCTGCCCAGAAAAAAGCATTGGCGCTGGGACAGCGCCATCTTCCGGGAGCTGCTGAATCTCTCACTGCTGACCTGTGCGCAGCAATCCGCCATGAATTTCGGAATTCTGCTGATCCAGCGGCTGGTTGACAGCTTCGGCGCGGTGACAATGGCTGCGTTTGCCGCAGCGGTGAAAATCGACGCGTTTGCATACCTGCCCGTGCAGGATTTCGGCAACGCCTTTTCCACATTCGCGGCGCAGAATTATGGCGCAGGACAAGCGGCACGCCTGCGGGAGGGGTTCAGAAAAGCCACTGCCCTCAGTGCCGGATTCTCGATTGCCATTTCGGCTCTGGTCTTTGCGTTTGCAAAACCGCTGATGCGGCTTTTTGTGAAGGCCGAGGAAACCGCAGTCCTTGCCTCCGGTGCGCAATACCTCCGGATTGAGGGGGCGTTTTACGTCGGAATCGGCCTTCTCTTTCTCCTGTATGGCTTTTACCGCGCCGTGGAGCGTCCGGGGATGTCGGTGATTCTCACCGTGGTCTCTCTCGGTACGCGCGTGGCGCTTGCCTACGCGCTGGCCGGCCCCATCGGGGAAATCGGGATCTGGATTGCCATCCCCATCGGCTGGCTGCTTGCCGATGCCATCGGATACGGCTTTTACTTTCTCAGAAGAAGGCGAATGCTTACAAAAACGCCAAGGAACGAAAGCAAGACGCCCGAATAAACCCCACCCATTTCCCCGAACAGCTTGCGGAAAAAATGACCGCCGGGCGCGATCAGGCAATACAGCTTTTGCCTGAAAACCGCGCCCGGCGGCCTTTGATTCTTTTTACTCTGTACCGGGAGATCAATTCATGTATGCCTGATCGATATCTCTCTGACAGCTTCATAGGTACAGCACAGCCGGGGATCCGTCATCCGACGAAGCAGACATTCGTCAGCTCCATATGGATTGGCTCAAAGCCGTCATTTTCAAGCAGAGGGATGTTTGCGAATGCTTCACCGTCCTCCGGCATGCCCGCTTCCGCCGCCGTGCCGGGAGCCGCCGCTCCCGTGTCCGTGCCCGCCTCCGGTGCGGCCGCTTTCATGAGAGATGACGCGCTGGGTGACAAAGCTGCCGGTAAACTGATCGCTCTGCCCGGTCAGCTCGAGCTTGGCAAAATGATCGAGCGGATAATCTACCGAACGGCGCTTTGTGGAATAGCTGACCTTGACCAATATGCAGGCAGCCACGCCGATGACCAGGGCAATCAACAGCGCCGCCGGGAGCGCCTTCAGATAGGGGCTGCGCTCATAGGTGCGGTTGTTGTATTCCGCCGCTGCCAGAGACAGAAAGGAGCTTGCCCCATCCAGCACTCTTCCGGATTTGATCGGACCGTATACACTGCCCGCATCGAGAACGGCATTGGCCTCCGCCTGCGTGATGCGGCGGCTGCCCTTTCCGTACAGGTAGAGATCATAGTAATATTGGTCGTTCTCCTCTGTGATAATCAGCAGCACAAGATCGTCTGTGTCGGAAAGTCCGTATTCCCGCAGATATTGCTCGCCGATATAGCTGTCATACGCGCCGGTGGAACGGTAGGTCACCACCGAAAAGCCGCAGCCCGTTGCCGCGGCGGCCTCATGCACCGCTGCCCGCAGCGCGGAAAGCTCCTCGGCCGTAAACAGCCCGCCCGAATCCACCACCTCCGGCACCGACGCGGCAGACGGCAGCGCGGCCCCCGCTGCCAGCAGAAGAACACACAGGATCACTGTCAAACACCGCTTCATCAGAAAAACATTCCTCCCAACCATGTCAAAAGTCCGGTCATCACAACGGTAACCGCCCCCAGCAGCACGCCCAGCTTCCACCAGCTCACCGGCAGCTCGCCGTATACCTTGCCGGTGTGCCCGTTCATGGCATATGTATAGTTTTTCCCGCGCCGGTCGCGATAGGTCAGCATCCAGATGGGCAGCAGGGAGTACTCCCAGTGGCACTGCCCGATCGACATCCGGCTCTCCACAACGTTCACGGTGCTGTAGCCCGATACCGTTCCGCGCAGGAGCTGCTCGGTATACCGCTCCATCCGCCCCCGCACCTCCTCGCTGAGCTGTTCCCGCTCCAGATTGCGTTTTTTGGCAATGTAGCCCGAAAGATAAGGCATGGAAAACTCCTGCAGCGCCTCGGAGGGATAAGGGAGAATGCCCTCCAGCATCCTCTTGTCGGCGTCCGACAGCGCCGAGGTGGTGATGTCCTCAAAATGCAGATTTCCCCGGCGGTGAACCTGAAAATTCGAGGTTTCGGTATACTCGACTTTTCCGCTTCTCCAGACCCGCAGACGGGTGGCATGCGCCTCCAGCTCGCCCTTGGCGTCCGCATCGGTAATCCAGAAGGGATAATAAATGCCTGTGAGATGCTCGATCTGCGCCTGCGACCGGAAATCGGACGGCACAAACCATTTTCCTCTGACAAATTTCAGAAAGCGGCGCTTGGCCTCCTCCCGGTCGTAGCGAAAGGGCACAATCCGCCGGGGCTTCAGCTCGCCCGAAAGCCGCCCCACCAGCACCACAGGGTTGTGGCAGTAGCAGCAGCTCCCGGCCGCGGTATGCTCATCCGCAACGATTTCCGCGCCGCAGTTGGGGCAGCGGTACTCCTGCATCCGGTCATTGTAGGCCTGCTGCTCGGCCTGCGCCTCCTTCTGTGCCTCCTGTGTGTTGGCGTCCAGAACCTGCTCCTGTGTGAATTCCGAGAGGCAGAATTCACAGTCAAAGCACTGCTTTTCGGCATTGAACTTCAGGCCCGCACCGCAATTGGGGCATTGATACGCAATCGTCTGTTCCATGAAATGATGTCTCCGGAATTATTCTTTCTGTGTCCCGCACTCCGGGCAGAATTTGGAGCTGTCGGCGTTCGGATGCCCGCATTTCGGACAGATCCACTCGCCGGCCGGACGCGGGCTGCCGCACTCGGAGCAGAATTTCCCGCTGTTCCTATGCCCGCACTTGCAGACCCATTCCCCTGCCGGCGCCGGCTTTGGCTTTCCGCATTCCGGGCAGAATTTGCCGGTGTTCCGGCGGCCGCATGAGCATACCCATCCGTCCGCCGCCTCGTTTGCCGGCGCGGCGGCAGCCTGCCGCTGCATCTGCGCCTGATTGGCGGCCGAAGCGCTGGCGGCAAAATTGCCTCCCGCGCCCATTCCAAGCCCGATTCCCATAAAGGCCTGCGCGCTGCCCGCGGTGTTGCTGCCCGCGTTCTCGATGCCGCGTGCAATGGCCCCCTGCACATAGCCCTCCCGCACCGCCGGATCGCCCAGCATGGCGCCCTGGTTGCGCAGATTGATCAGCTTCTGGGATTCCTCATCGTAGCTGATCCCCTTGATGCCAACCGCCAGCACCTCAAAGCCGCGCAGCTTCTTCCAGCTCTCATCCAGCGCATCGGCCAGATATTTTGAAAGCTCGGGCGCGTGTGAGACGATCTGCGAGATGCGGATGCTGTCAACCGACATCCGGTTCAGCGAAGCCTGAAACGCCTCCAGAAATTCCGAAAGATACTGCTCGTTGATATCATTGATGTCGACACGCGCTGCGTTTTTCGGAATGACCTCGGAATAGAACCTGATCGGATCCGTCACCTTGATGGAATAGGTGCCGTGCGCGCGCAGGAACAGCTCGCTGTTGTAAAAATTGTCAAAATAGTTGACCGGGCTTGGGGTGCCGAAGCGGATCCCCTTGATTTCCTGCAGGTTGACATAAAACGCCTGCTGCTTGGAGGACGGAGTTCCGCCGAATTTCACGCGGTTAAAGGCATCCTTCAGCGCGTCGCCGAACTGCCCGTTGAACAGAGAGGGGGCCGAAGCATTTTTGACAATATAATATCCCTCCTCGGCGGTATAATCCACAATCTTTCCGCCGTCCACCAGCATCATGAACTGGTTGGGATACACGTGGATCACAGAGCCGTCGCTGATGATGTCGCTGTTGCCCTTGCGGTTGTTGTTTCGCCCGTCCGTCCGCACCTTCACCCCTTTGGTGAACACGGTGGAGTCGTCCATGGAGTCGGCCTCCAGAACCTCCTGCCATTGATCGGCAAGCGTACCGCCTACCGCATTGAAAAACGCCTTGATAATACCCATTAGTGTTACCTCGCTTGATTGTAAATACATCTGCCGGTCCGCGCGGCAGGATAGCGTCTCCTCACAGCGCATCGGCAAAACAGGCACGCCGGAGCCGCGCCTGGGCAATGCCCCGTTGGCTCACAGGGGGAATGAGAAAAGCCGTTTCTCCCCCCAATCGCCGCCCGGGAGCAGCAAAACAGCCCGCCGACAAATGCCGGCGGGCCTTTTTTGTGTCGGGGCCCTCACTGCGGAGCGCTCCTGAAACCCCACCGAGCCGTGTAACCGGGAAAGAAAAACCCTGTATATCCAGGGCGGTGTCCTCGCCGAGGCTTTACTGCTCCCAACGTCCGCCGCCGACCGAGACAAGTCAATCGGGCTCGCCGGCGGGAGGTCTGCAAACCACCTGCGGATTCGGACTCCTTTTGTCATTTGTGGGTTTATATCACCGATTATCACGAACTAAGCAGGAAAAAAATTTATGAATTTTCTCCGTCGTAGTCAATTTCCTCGGAAAACAGATTGTCGAAATAGTCTGCAACGTCGTCGAACTCATCGTCATCGTCGATGGTGACCAGCATCTCCTCGCCGTCCTCGTCAATGTCCTCGCGAAGAATGACGTATTCACAGAACTCATCGTCCGGGAAAGACGCATCCTCAGCCCGAACCGAATCCTCCGCCGGAATCATCGCATAATAGGTAACTCCCTTGATCTCGGCCTTGCCGATCAGTTCAAACTCGGTCTCGGTTCCCTCGTCATCCACAAGCGTGAAAAACTCGCGCTCGTTCTCCTGTTCGTTCTCTGCCATCACGTACACACGCCCTTTCTCTTCTTCGCGTTCGGCTCCTGAACGCAAACCGTTTCGTACTCTGTTATTATTCTACACGAAAACACGTGATTTGTCAAGGCCTTTTTCATGTTTTTTCTCAAAACATTATCTGAAAATTATGCGTTGAAATCCAGAATTTCCGACAAAATGGCGTTGCTCACCAGCATCCCCTCGGGGGTGAAAGCCAGACCTGCCGCGGTCCGCCGCACAAATCCGCCCGGAATGAAGCGACCGAATGCCGTGAGAAAGTGCTCCGCGCCCTGACCGAAGCGCCGGGCAAACGCCCCGGCATCCAGCCCCGCGGTCAGCCGCATCCGCAGCATGACATATTCGTTCATCCGCTCCTCCCTGCCCGGCGTTTCGCGCTCGGATTCCATGGTTCCGTCCAGATATGCGCGCAGATCCGCCGCGTTGCCGGACCGCGTGCCTCCGAAATCCGAGTGTGCCGCCGGTCCGAAGCCGAGATACTCCTCTGCATTCCAGTATTTCAGATTGTGCCGGCATTCATACCCCGGGCGGGCAAAATTACTGATTTCATACTGCGCAAGTCCCTGCCCCTCCAGATATGCAATCAGATTCAGATACATCCTCCGCACGCTTTCCTCATCCGGCAGATGCAGCGCGGCCTCCCCCCGGCGCCCGAACGGTGTGCCCGGCTCCACGCTCAGCGCGTAGCACGAAAGGTGCTGCGGGCGCAATGCACAAACCTGCCCGAGGGTGCGCGCCAAGCTCTCCTCGGTCTGATACGGGATGCCGAACATCACATCGGCACTGAGATTGGCAAAGCCCGCCGACACCGCCTGCTCCCATGTCCGGCAAAAATCCGGGTAGGTATGCAGCCGCCCCAGTGCGCGCAGCTCCCGCGCGTCGGCGCTCTGCAGGCCGATGCTCAGGCGGTTAAAGCCTGCGCGCCGCAGCCGGGAAAACGCGGCCGCCCCACCGGTAGCGGGGTTGCACTCGGCTGTGATTTCGGCAGCTTCGGTCACGCGGAACGTCTCAAGCACGGCGGAAAGGAGCTGCTCCAGCAGCTCCGGCGGCAGCAGGGTAGGTGTTCCGCCTCCGAAATAAACGCTGTCCACCTCGCAGTCGGCACAGGCCGCGGCATAGCTGCGGATGTCCCTGCAAAGCGCGGCGACATAGCGCGCGACCGTTTCGTCATCGGCATGAGGCACCGAGCAGAAATCGCAGTACAGGCATTTGCTGCGGCAAAACGGAATATGCAGATACACTCCCAGCGGCCGCATCCGGTACCACCCCCCTTTTCGGATTATATTAAGGCAACGCCGCGCAATTCACGGGCACAACTTTTTGCATCTTTTTCGCCAAACTGCACAAATCTCCTACAAGCGTAGTGGGATTCCGTCGAACTCACGTTATATTATACAGACAAGCGGCGGATTTGTCAAGGGGACAGTCGGCGGACCGGCCCCGGACCGCGGCAAAACCCGAATATTTTTTGCGTTTTACATTTTTCCCCTTTTCTTTTTTGCGGAAATGTGATATACTGTGCTTGAATCCACAAAAAAGGAGCAGAGCCTATGAAACTCATTCATTGCGCCGACCTGCATCTGGATTCCCCGATGGAATCCAATCTGCCTCCTGCCAAAGCCAGAGAACGGCGAAGCGAGCTGTTATCCGCCTTTTCGGGTCTGGTGGAGCTGGCCGACCGCGGCGGCGCATCAGCCATCCTGATCGCCGGCGACCTCTTTGACAGTGCCCGCACCACCCGCAAAACCGAACAGTATGTGCTGGAGCTGATCGCCGCGCACCCGAACGTCTACTTCTTCTATCTCGCCGGTAATCACGACAGCGGGCACAGCCTCTCGGATGCCGACGATAAGCCGCAGAACCTGCTGACCTTCGGCAACGACTGGACCACCTATGACTTTGGCGAGGTACTCATCGCAGGCAGCGAGCGGCCCGACCCCGAGCGGCTCTCTCTGCCGCCGGACAGGCTCAACATTGTGCTGCTGCACGGCCAGAGCCGGGAGAGCGGAACCGCGGAGAGGGACGTCATTCCGTTTGCAAAATACAAGCACAGGAACATTGATTATATGGCGCTCGGCCACCTGCACGCCTACCGCGAGGCCGAACTGGACGAGCGGGGCGTGGCCTGCTACTCCGGGTGTCTCGAGGGACGGGGCTTTGACGAGTGCGGGCAGAAGGGATACATTCTCTTGGAAACCGAAAACGGCAGGCTGCGGCATCGGTTCATTCCGTTCGCACGCAGAGCGATGCATGAGGTGCCCTGCGACATCACCGGATGCGGCTCCCAGCTGGAGCTGGAGCGGCGGGTATCGGAGGCGGTCGGAGACATACCGCCCAAGGATCTGGTCAAGACCGTGCTGACCGGCTCCCGTCCCGCCGAGCTGCTGATCGATCTGCCCCGCACCGAGCAGATGCTCTCGCAGCGCTTTTACTTTGCAAAGCTCGCCGACAAAACCCGTCTGCTCATTCACCCCGAGGACTACAGCCACGACATCTCTCTGAAGGGAGAGTTTGTGCGCCGGGTCATGGCCTCCGGCCTGCGAGAGCAGGAAAAGGAGCGGATCATCGCCTGCGGCTTCCGAGCCCTCGGCGGAGAGGAGCTGGATCTATGAAGCTGTTACGTCTGGAAATTGAAAACTTCGGCAAGCTCAGCGGCTACACGCTGGATCTGCGGGACGGGCTGAATATTCTGCATGAAAAAAACGGCTGGGGCAAAAGCACGCTGGCGGTATTCGTCAAGGCCATGCTCTACGGCCTGCCTGCCAGCACCAAGCGCAGCCTTGACCGCAACGAACGCAAAAAATACGCCCCGTGGCAGGGGGGCAGCTATGGCGGCAGTCTGGAATTTTCCTGCGAAAAGGGGAAATTCCGCGTCGAACGCTTTTTTGCCGCCAAGGAAGCCGACGACGAGTTCCGGCTGTTCGATCTTTCCACCAACAAGCCCTCGGCCGCCTTTTCCCAGGCGCTTGGCGTCGAGCTGCTCGGCATAGACGCGGAGGGCTTTGAGCGCAGCACCTATCTCTCGCAGCAGGGGCTGGATATACAGACCGAAAACGCATCGATTACCGCCAAGCTGACAGGGCTGCTGGAGGACGTGAACGACATCGGCAGCTTTGACGTGGCAATGGAGGCGCTGGACCGCCGCCGGAAATACTATGAGGTAAAGGGCGACCGGGGAAGGGTTCCCGAGCTGCGGCGCGAGCTGAGCGCGCAGAGCGCCGAGCTGGAGCGCCGGCGTGAGCTGCTGCCCGCACAGCAGGAGCAGGAAGGGGCGCTGGCCGACTGCCGGCGGCAGTTGGAGCAGGCCGAACGGGAACATGAGAGCCTGCAGAAGGCGCTGCAGGCCGCCGAGCGGGACGCCAGCCGCCGGGAGGAGAGCGGCCGGATGCAGCAGCGTCTGCGCGAGGCCGAGGAGCGGCGGCGAGAGGTGCTGCGCGCCTTCCGGGATCAACAGCTTCCGACCGATGAGGAGCTGGCGTCCGCCCGGGAGCTGCTGGGCGACTATCGCTCCGCACAGGTTGCGCGCGAGGCCTGCCGGCTGACCGACCGCGAAGCCGAAGCCTTGGAGCGCTTGGAACGCGCCTATCCCCCGGACGAATCCGCGGAGAATACGCTGAACGCGATTCAGGAGAATCTGCGGCATCTCTCGGACGCCAAGGCACGCCTGCGCGCCGCGCAGGAGGTCCCAGACAGCCCCGAGCAGCTCCGCTTCCGCAAAACCGGAATTCCCCCCCAGCCCATGCTGGATGAGGCCGCGGAACAGCTCCGGCAAGCCGATCAACTGCAAAAGCAGATCAACGAGACGCAGAACAGCCCTCCCCCCGCTCCGGCGCGCAGGCGCGTTCCGCTGCTGTTCTCCATCGCCGCTCTGCTTGCCGCGGCTTCTGCCGGATATGCGGGTTATGTGCTCGTCAGCTATCGCCTCCCTCTCTTTATAGCCTGCGGCGTGCTGGCGCTGGCCGGCATTCTGACACTGATTTTCGGGGGCAGGCGCACCGATCTCTCGGCAGTGGAGGCCGAGCAGCAGTTGGTCGCCTCCCTCAAGGCCGAGCAGGACAAGCTCCTGAGCTTTGTACGGGGGCTGCTCAGCCGCTATGACATGCTTCCGGCATCGGGAGACTTCCGGTCTGCCCTGACCGAGCTGAAGCTGCTTTCCAGACGCGCGCAGGAGGATGCAAGCCGGCAGGCAAAGCAAAAGGCCGGGGCCGAAGCGCTGCGGCAGGAGGCCGACGGCTACCGGAAGGCAGTGGAGGAGGGCTTCCGCACCTGCGGGCTCGAACCGCTTCCCGCCGACCCGCAGTCGGCGCTGCTGCAGATCCGCGCGGATCTGCGCCAACGCCGACAGCTTGCCGAAAAGCAGCGGCAGGCCGCGCAGCGGCTGGCACAAGCCGACGACACGCTGCGCGCGCAGCGGGAACGGCTGAGCGGCTTCATCGGCCGCCTGACCGTGCGGGAAAGCAATCAGCACGAGCAGGTGATTGCCCAGATGGAACATCTGGCGCAGGAGCATGCGCACCTGCTCGGAGACATCGGCCGTCAGCGCCGGGAGCTGCAGCAATTCAACGAGCAGAACCATATTGACGAGCCGTCCGGTCAACCGGACGCGCAGACGCTGCGCGGGCAGCAGGAGGCGCTGAAGCGCCGCCTGGAGGAGCTGCGGGAGCAGGCAGCCGAGCACAAACGCAGGCTGGATCGGCTGGCCGAGCAAACGCAGGAGATTCCCACGCTGGAGGATCAGGTGCGCAGTTTGACCGACGAGCTGCGGGACGCACAGGCAAATCTGGAAACCCTGCGCCGCACGGCCGAGCTGCTCTCGGCCGCCAAGGAGGCGCTCTCCACCCGTTACCTCGACGGGATGCAGCAGTATTTTACACACTACCGCTCGCTGATCGACGGTCCGTCCGCTCCCGCGGCACAGATCGATACGTCTCTCGGAATTTCGGTGCGCGACGGCGGCAAAAGCCGGGCACTGGAGAGCTACAGCCGGGGCAGCCGGGACATTCTGCAGTTCTGCGCCCGCCTTGCCCTGACCCGCGCGATGTTCCCCGAAGGGGAAGCCCCCTTCCTGCTGCTTGACGATCCGTTTGTCAATCTGGACGAGGAGCACCTCGCCGCTGTCCGTTCCCTGCTCGGCAGTCTCGGCGCCGAGCTTCAGATTCTCTATTTTGTGTGCCACGCGGGAAGGGCATAATCATAACATGAGTCTGATGATAATGAAAAAGACCTTGAGGCGCTGCCGGGCGTATGCCCTGACTCCAGTTGAAAAAAGGATATTCAATGCGGAAATTTTCCCGTCAAGCTCACGTTGACCATGCAACCGGGAGCGTCCAAGCCGTTTGCTTACAGCCTTTCGATTCCCTCCCACGTGATTCTAAATTCCACGCAACCAACAGTCAAGGAGATACACAACATGACAGAAGAAGAAAAAATCATGGCGGGCGTGCTGTTCTGCCCCGCCGACCCGGCTCTGAAGGAGATCAAACGCAGAACGCACAACCTCAATCTGGAATACAACAGAACCTGCGAGGACGAAACCGAGCTGCGCGACCGGCTGATTCACGAGATGGTCGGAGAGATCGGCGAGGGGAGCTTTTTGCAGGGGCCGGTCTGGTTCCACTACGGCAAGCACACCAGAATCGGAAAGCACCTGTTTGCCAACTTCAACTTTACCGTGCAGGACGACGCGCCAGTGACCATCGGCAACCACTGCAATTTCGGGCCGAACGTGACCATCGTCACCCCTCTGCACCCGATGCTGGCGGGGGAGCGCAACGCCATGCGAACCGCAAACGGAGAAATCAAGCGCCTGTGCTATGCAAAACCGGTGCGCATCGGCAGCAACTGCTGGTTCGGCGCGGGCGTAACGGTCTGCCCGGGCGTGACCATTGGCGATAACTGCGTCATCGGCGCGGGCAGCGTGGTGACGCGGGACATTCCGGCAGGCTGCTTTGCCGCTGGGGTTCCCTGCCGCGTCATCCGGGAGCTGGGGGAGGCCGACAGCATGCGCCGTCTGCCGGATATTCTGGCCGACAATCAGGTCATCGGACAGGAAAGCGACGGAGGCAACCCGGTCTGATGTACACGCTTCTGCTTGCCGTCATTTACCTCGCATTTATCAGTCTCGGCCTGCCGGACTCGCTGCTCGGCTCCGCGTGGCCCGTGATGCAGCAGGAATTTGCGGTTCCGCTTTCCTATGCCGGAATGGTCACTATGATCATCTCGGGCTGCACCATCCTCTCCAGCCTCTGCTCGGAAAGAATGACCCACCGGCTGGGGACCCGGGCCGTGACCGTGGCAAGCGTGCTGCTGACCGCGGTGTCGCTGCTCGGCTTTTCCACGGCTTCCGCCTTCTGGATGCTCTGCCTCTGGGCCGTCCCCTATGGGCTTGGCGCAGGAGCGATCGATGCGGCGCTGAACAACTACGTCGCCCTGCACTACTCCTCCCGCCAGATGAGCTGGCTGCACTGCTTTTGGGGCGTGGGAACCATCATCAGCCCCTATATTATGAGTCTCTCGCTCACACGGAGCGGGTGGCAGAGCGGATACCGGACAGTGGCATTGATTCAGTTCGGGATTGTCGCGGTGCTGCTGCTCACGCTGCCGCTCTGGAAGGCGCACAAGCCAACCGACGCCGGAAAGCCGGAGCCGCAGGCCGAGGTGCTGGGGCTGCGGCGGGCGCTGCGGATTCGCGGCGTTCCCTTTCTGCTGACCGGCTTTTTCGCCTACTGCGCGGCCGAATCGACCGTAGGACTGTGGGCCAGCAGCTATCTGGTCAGTGCGCGGCAGGTGTCGGAGGAGATGGCCGCCGCCTTTGGCTCTCTGTTTTACATCGGAATCACGGCCGGGCGCTTCCAGGCGGGTCTTGTTTCCGACCGGCTCGGGGACCGGCGCCTGATCCGCATCGGCGCCTGTGTCGGCGCGGCCGGCATTCTCTGCCTCCTGCTCCCGATCCCGGCAGATTGGCCGGCGCTGGGCGGACTGATCATCATCGGGCTCGGCTTCGCTCCCATTTACCCCTGTATCATCCACTCCACCCCCCACAATTTCGGGTCGGAAAACTCCCAGGCCATCATCGGCATTCAGATGGCCAGCGCCTACATCGGCTCCACCTTCATGCCTCCGCTGTTCGGCCTGCTCGCCAACCACATCAGCATCCGGCTGCTCCCCTTCTTCCTCGCGGTGTTCGTGCTGCTGATGGTCTGGATGCTGGAGCGAACCAACCGCGCGGTGTCTCACCGATAAATGACGAAATGTCGGTATGCGGGGGCGCCGATCGGCGGCCTGTTTTGTGAACCATTGCAGACAAACCGACCGGCAGGCCCTCGGGGGAGGACCTGCCGGTCTGATTTGTATACATTTGGAACCTTCATACACAGTCGTTCTCAGAACATTCCGCCGTTGTATTTGGTCTGAATGCGGTGAAAGAAGATGTACGCGACAACAATCCCAACCACCAAAACGCCCAGACCGATCAGGGCAAACGGAATTTCCGGCTGCACCCAAAAGAGCACCCCGCAGGCAATCAGCGGCAGGCTCAGGCAGATCATGGCGATGCCGTTGGCTTTGGTATAACGCTTCAAATCGTTCACGCCGTTGATGGAGTAGTCGTAAATCAGATCATAGCTTCCCCTACAGGTCATCACCCCGGCCAGAATGAGCAGCAACGAGAACACGAACAGTAAAACCGCATAGAGAATCATAACAATTCAACCCTTTCTTACCGGAAATTCCGGATGTTTCATATTCATATTGTAGCACAAAATTCTTCACACGTCAAGAGCAATTGCATATTTTTTCATCATTTTCTGCGGATAACGGCCGGCGGCTTCCGTTTCTGTTCGGCCGGATTGGTCAGAGGCGGTTTTCAGACCGGGAATCGGCCTGCCGCGGCAGAACTCCGGCTGACAGCGAGAGCATTCCCTCCGTGCCGAAAAACCGTGATGAAAAAAATGCAGAATTTTTCGGCAAAAGGCTTGACAAAAAGCATTCCGTATGGTATAATATCAGCGTTCCGTAGCGAAGCGGTTCGCAGCGAACGCAGTCGCTGGTGTGGCTCAATGGCAGAGCAGCTGATTTGTAATCAGCAGGTTGTTGGTTCGACTCCGATCACCAGCTCCAATGAGTCCACCGCGCAGTGGACTTTTGATAAGGGAGATTTCCCGAGTGGCCAAAGGGGGCAGACTGTAAATCTGTTGTCGTATGACTTCGGTGGTCCGAATCCACCATCTCCCACCAAAATCGACAATTTTCGTCAGATGATTGTCGATTTTTATTTATTTGTTCTTCACTTTTCTCTAAATCCCGAACAGTCGATTTTTGGAAAATAAAGTGAAGAGGGGAAAGATTTCTCGGTAGAGTTCGAATACCAAGCAAATTAACCCTGATATTCTACAAAGTGTTGCCGGTAGCATGGAATGACCGGATTGAAAACTGTGTTTTTTGTAGTGGCGAGAGTCTTTCGTAGCAGAAACTCTAATATTTTGTGAGGTTGAATTATGAGACTCAAAACAGGATTTTTCATGCTGATGCTCGTGATCGTCATATTGTTCACCACAGGATGTGGGACAAGGACAGTTAATCCTCCGCTGATCAATGATACCGAGACAACTGAGTCGGTAAACACAACTGACGCACCTGATGTTGAAACCGAAACGGATACATCTGAAGCTCCCATTCCGGATACAACTCCATCCAATGAATTGGCGTATACCGTCAACCCGGACGGCAAAGGCTATTCCGTTACCGGTATCGGAACGTATACAGGTAAGAAGATTGACATTCCTTCGGTTTACAACGGAAAACCCGTGACCGCCATCGGTGACAGGGCTTTTTACGGCTGTACTGAACTGACCGGTGTTACTTTCCCGAGCAGTGTGACTGTCATTGGAGAGTATGCTTTTTACGGTTGCATCGGGCTGACCGAGATGATGCTTCCGTCCCGCATTGCTACGATTCATGGATATGCGTTTGCGAACTGTAGCGGTATTCGGAGCGTCACCATCCCCGGTACGACCCCTTATTGCTACATTTCCAAAGGTGCGTTCTCAAATTGTGCCAAGCTGATGGATTTCAATTTCACAGGTACAATGGCAAAATGGGCAAGCAACATCACGCTGGAGCTTGGTTGGGATGAGAAACTGAACGATTACGCCATTATTTGCACCGACGGATCTTTTACTAATTCGTGACCCCCTGTACATATGCCTCCTGATTCCGGACAAAAAGGCGGAATAATGTTATAATTGTTGGGAACCTCTAAAAATTAGTTCCCAGTATTAAATTTTGCGATTCAACAGCGAAAAAATGAAATCAGGGCGGCGAATCGCATTCCTGCCTCAAAATTCATGTATATGTTGGGGTTGGAACCCCCGA
>CALXUY010000056.1 GCA_944391805.1 uncultured Clostridia bacterium | reverse complement strand
AAACAAACCAAATTGACGCAGGCAATAGTAGATCTATTGACAAGGAGATTTGTGCAGTTTGGCGAAAAAGATGCAAAAAGTTGTGCAGTCAAGGTGCGAACCGTGAATTGCGCGGTGTTGCCTTAAGTGTTTGTTGGCATATGTGGCAGGATTATGGTGGGAAGACCGTTGGGGTTATTACGGGATATTACAATCGGTGCTTTGGTTCGGGCGGATGCGCTTTCAGTTCAGCCTTGCGCATGTCTTTTATCATTTTTGTGAATTGCAGTATTTTGAAACCTGTTTCCGATATGCGGACGGTGTAACGCCGCAGCTTTTTTTAAATATATAGGAAAAATAAATCGGATCGGGATAGCCGCAGAGCTCTCCGATTTTGGAGATGTTTTCGGCGGACTCGGTCAACAGTCGTTGGGCGCACTGGATCCGATATTGAGTCAGATATGAAAGAGGTGTGACGCCCATTTCGTTTTTGAATACCTTATGCATATAGTTTTTTGAAATGTTGACGGAGGCTGCAATGGTGGTTTCGGAAAGGGCGGAATTGTAGTTTTCATGAATGCACTTCAGAATCCGTTTGACATAGGTGCCATGCTCTGTTTGCAGTGCGGCGTGGGTATGGACGCTTTCCATCTGCAGCGCCATCAGCCGACATAGGAGGCCAAGCAGAAAAAAGCGGTCGTTGCCCTCATGCGCCGGGTTTTGCATGACCGATTGGAGTATGGCATATGCCTGATTGATATAGGGGCAGGCAAAGGCCGAATCGGATACGGGGAATCCGGCTTCGCTCAACAGGGCCGCAGCCCTTGGACCGGAAATCTTGATCCAGCAGTGGTCGAAGCAGTCGCAACGCGGGTCTACCTCACAGCAGTGTGCCGTATTCGGCGTCATGATGAATGCACAGGGACCTTTCACCTTCATTCCGTTGAAGGTGCCGGTTCCCGTTTTTATATAATGGAGAACAAAAACATTCCGGTGAATCGGATTATGGTGATAGGTGGCTTTGGGCTTGCCTGAACCGACCTCAAGCACCCAGATTGCTTCCGAACCGATGGTTTGCGGGTAAGTGACGTAATGCAGGTTGGTCTGATCAATGAGCACCTTGTACATATATTTCCTCCGGTATCGTCGGTTGATTGCGGTGTTGCTGACGTGATTATATGATACCACACTTTTCTGAAAAATCAATAGCTTGGCGTAAAAGAGTGAATATCTTTATATTTCGGAGTAAAATGTCTATAGGATATTCACCTGCTTTGTGATATAATACTATCGGAGCGTTTGTATAATATGAATCATAATGCAAATGTTTACCGGAGATTTGGCTTTGATTTTGCCGAATCATTTGAATGACTGAAAGCAGAAGGAGGGCTTACGGATATGATAAAAAGAGGTAAATGGCACAGGGAAATCGCCGGCATCCTGCTGCTGATTCTGCTTCCGGTGCTGGCGGGATGCTTCCGCGGCGCAGAAACAGAAGGGACCGGCACCGGGCAAGGCGGCACGGCAGCAGAAACCGGCGGAGAGCTGACCGATGCGCCGGATATGGGTGTGGAGCAGATCTCCGTCCGGCAGATGTCCGAAATGCAAATGGTTTATCCCGCAGGGGCGGAAAAAATGATTCTGGATGAAATTGATGTTCTGGTTTCCCAGATGCAGCGCACCTATGGCGTCCGGTTGACGCCGGTTCCGGATACCGCAGAGGTCTGCGGGGAGGGCGAAATTCTGATCGGCAGAACCAACCGCACCGAGGTGAGCGATTACATCGATTCGTTCCGATATTATGAATACGGCGTTGCCATCCGCGGGAACAATCTGGTCATTGCCGGCGGCAGCCCAGAGACGCTGTGCCTTGGTTTGATTTACATGCGCGAGAATATTGTGGCCGCGCGCAAGGGTGGCCCCAACGTCTTTTTCCGGCAGTCCTTCAACTACGAGCAGCGCAATTCGCTGTATCTGGATTCGCTGACCCTCAACGGCCGGCCGATCGGGGACTACACGGTGGTTTATCCCGCGGGGGAGGAGCAGATGAAAATGCTGGCCGAGCGAGTGGCCTACTGGGTGCGGGATAAGGTGAACTGCGAGCTGCGTGTGGTCAGTGACGCCGAGGCGGGCAGCCTTTGCGAAATCCGTATTGGAAATGCGGCAGGAGGCAGCGGAGCCGCGTTTTCCGTATCTCCCCAGCCATGGGAGGGAGTTATCACCTGCTCAGATCAGATCGTCACCCTCACCGGAGCCGATGCGGCCGGCGTTGCGCAGGCCGTCAGCAGTTTTGTGCGGGACATCGATCGGCTCTGCGAGGAACAGCAGAATACCGGCGGCCCTCACGTCGGTGAACTGACCTATCTGTCCGAGCAGCTTGCCTCGCCGGACGAAACCATTTCCACCATGAGCTTCAATATTCTCTACATCTATGTTGAGGAGCGGCGGGAGCGGGTGCTGCAAACCATTTTTGACTGTATGCCGGATGTGTTCGGCGTTCAGGAGGGCACCGAGCAGTGGGTGAGCCTCCTGCAAAGCGGTCTTTCGGGGCTGTACTCCATGTCCGGGCAGGGGGATGAGCGCGAGGAGCATCCCGAACTTTGCCCGCCCGGTGCCGTTGAAGATGCATACAATGTCGTGTTTTACAATCAGGCCAAATACGAACTGGTGGAAGAGGGGCACAGCTGGCTTTCGGATACGCCGGACGACGGATATCTGAACACGGTTGCCGGCGGCTATACCGACTCGGGCAAGGCGGCGGCAGTGCAGGTCAATCCCGACAAAACGCTGTTTACCCCGTTTTTCGGAGAGTATTCCCCCACAGCCAGCCACAAAAACAATGCCATTACCGTGGATTACTGCTTTGTCAAAAATGTCCCGGATGCGGATATTCTTTATTACCGCGTGTTTATCGACCGGGTAAACGGCAATTTCCCGTCCGATCATTATCCCGTATATTTCCGGTATCGGCTGGCTTGACCCTGTATTTGCACACGCGGGAAGGGAGGGGATGCACTCTATCGATCAGCTCGCTCTGCAGGAAGGCAACGTGCCCCACAATTTGAATCTGCGTCAATGCAGAAGAAAGGAAACAACATGAAGAAAAAGATGGTTTCTCTGGTTTTGGCAGCGGCCATGCTGGCCGCGATGCTCCCGGCAACTCTTCTCCCGGCCTTTTCCGCCGATGACGACGCCACCGTGATCCGCACGGCAGATGAGCTGCGTTCCGCCTCCGATGGCAATTACCGTCTGGGCGCCGACATCGATCTGGGGGGACAAGAGCTGACCGCCGCTCTGGCCACGCTCAGCGGCACTCTGGACGGTGACGGTCACAGCATCACAAACTTCAGCCTGGCCTTTCCGGCCGCCTCCGCGGCGGACGATGGAGAAGCCAGTGAAGGCGAGGCGTCTGGCGAAGGCGAAGCTGCGGCCCCGGTCAATGATAACGGAATTTCGCTGTTTGCCCAGGGAGGGGAACTGACCATTTCCAATCTCACCGTGGGCAGCGCTGATGCACCGGTCTTGCTCAGCGGAACGCCTGCCGCCGGCATGACCGACTGTGCCGCCGTTCTGGTGGCCAAGGTTCTGGAGAATATCACGTTTGAAAACGTGAGACTGTATGTCGATGTGCGGCAGGTTTCCAAGGCGTATACCGGCGGCTTCATCGGTCTGTGCGACGGCGGCACGGTGACCATCCGCGGCTGCACCGTCAATGGGACAATGGCCTCCAATATCGATGCGGACAACGTCGGCATGGCAGCCTTTATCGGCACGCTGGGTGGCTCCGGGAGCGCGTCGTTTGAGCAATGCGTCAACAATGCGTCGGTTGCCATCACAAATCCCGCGGAGGAGGGGGCAAAGCCCAACGAAAACGCAAAGGTCGGCGGTTTTATCGGCTTTGTCAACACCGGCAGCGGCAAAATCACCGTGCGCAACTGCATCAATCATGGTGAAATCAGCGGACACAATTATGTGGCGGCTCTGTTTGGCCACCTCAATGCCGGCGCGGCAACCGTGAACGGCTTTTGGAACAGCGCAGACATCACTGCCCGCAATCTGTTTGGCGGCGCGGTATTCGGTCGTATGCACGGCACCAGCCTGACGGTGGAACATGTGCTCAACTCGGGCAACGTTCCGCAGGCCACCAACTTCACCGGTGCGCTGGGCGGCCATCACTCTGGCGGCAGTCTGACCGTGAAAAACTTCATGGCATGCGGCACTTCGCCGAATGTCATCTGCGCTGGGACCAAGCCGGACGAACTGTCCGATGTCTATTACTACGGGACCTATGGCAACGTCTATGAGGGGGCGGCGACCGCCGCGGAGGCAAAAGCTCTTGAGAGCAGTGACGCAGCGCTTGAACAGGCAAATGCCGAAGGCTTTATGGATGAATTCCGCGGTATTTTCGGCGACTTTGACCGCTCTTTTCTGGAGATGGAAAACGAGGTGCTGGATCCGGACCGCACGGTGCCGGACGATCTGCCCGCGTTGGTTGAGGATTCGCCGTTTACCGAATACATCCCGGGCTACGTTCTGCACTATATGGATTTTTCAAAGGTTGCAGATTTTGCCGCATCCAAATATTTCATCACCAAGGACGCGCTGCCCACGCTGTTCCGCGTTCAGGACGGTGCGCTGCAGATGGATACCGCTGCAGGCCAGCAGGCAGTGCTTGTTTTTACCGGCAACGGCATTCCGCAGAACGCCGGCAATCTCACCCTGAACTTTGAGGCCTCCTTTGAGGCGCTGCGGGAGGGAGGGTACCTCGCGGTGCTGACCTCCGTTACTCTGAACGACCAGCTCATGCGGGACCAGATTGTGGACATCTGCATCCGCAATGGCGTGGGGGCTGCCGAGTTTCCGCTGCCTGACGGCTGCAGCTTCGGTCCGGGCGAGTATGACAACGGGAGCATCGATGAGGCTGCCTCCAAGGCAAAATGGACGGAGATCGGTGAAGGAATGGCTGCGGGCGAGCGCATACGGTTCAGCTTCAGCTTCCAAAATTCCAAAATTGACAATATCATCGTTTCCTGCGGCGATACCACGGTATCCCTTTTAGCTCCCGCAGATAAGGATACGCGTGATATGGGGGCTTGGTTCGGCCTGATGCTCAAGGATATGCAGATGAATCTGTACAGCGTGCAGGTGGTGGCCGGATCGGTTGGCGATTACACCGAGCTGACATGGCCGGGCGAGGAGAACGCGCTGGTGGTGACCGTGGACCCCCGTGCCCAAGTTCCGGAAGAGGGTGATGGCGATGGTGACGAAGGCGACGACAGCGCCCCCGAGGTGACCTCCGGCGAGCCGGATCCCTCAACCTCCGCGCCGCAGAGCGGCCAGACCGAGCCTCCTGCCGAGGAGGGCTGTGCCTCTGCCGTCACCGGCAGCTTTGCCGTGATGGCTGTGCTCTCGTTGGCCGGCGTTGCTGCTGCGGGAAAGAAGAAAGACGGAACAGGCGACGTGTAACGGAGCCAAAATCGATAAGGAGGAGACAATCGGATGATGAAAAAACTGATTTCCGTCCTGCTGGCGCTGGCCATGCTGGCGGTGCCCGTGCTGTCGGCTTCGGCGGAGGAACCCCCCGGAGCGGAAGGGGAGTACACGCTCATCCGCACCGCGGACGATCTGAAAAACGCCGCCGAGGGCAATTACCGGCTGGCCAATGACATTGATCTGGGCGGGCAGGAGCTGACTGTGGCGTTTGCCACGCTGGGCGGGGTGCTGGACGGCAACGGCCACAGCATCACGGGCTTCAGCCTGAAGCTGGAATCCAACAATGTGGGGCTGCTTCTGCTGCGGGGGGAGCTGACCGTCCGGAACCTGACGGTCGGCAGCCCCGACGCGCCGGTTGCCGTGTCCGGCGGCACCTCCGGTGCGGGAGGCGACGCTTTTGCCGGTGTTCTGCTCCGGAATACCAGCAACAGCGGAAGGGCATACAACGTGACCTTTGAAAATGTGCATATATGGGGCGATGTCACTTTTGAGATGCGTTAAAAGTGTTGTTAGTCCATCGTATGCGGAAAAATATCTGGATACCCTGCGGGTTGGGGCTAAAACAGAACCCGATTGCTGGGATTTGCTTTAATGGAGGTACGGGATGAGTTGCGGCGGGTAACTCGAAATGAAATGTTGTGTGATTGGAGTTTAGTATGGAAGAGTTGATGGAATACATCAAGCTCTTTTGGGAGAGTGCACCGGAGGGAGAGCCGGTTGTTATCCTTTATGAAATAGACACCGACCATGATCGGTTGGTTCTTCGTTCTATTGATGTGTTTCCAAATCGCAGAACAAAAAACATAGAAGATTTTTATGCCGATGTTTTAGAAATTACTCCTATCCCAACAGTAGAGGAATTGAATGTAGGTGTTTGGGGAGAGGAGTTTCGTGCATGCTTAATAGATAAGGCAGAATTTGAAAGGGTATGGAAGGCTTGTTGTTATGATGATGAATTGAGTGCTCCAGACCATAAGTAAAAATTTAAAGACAAACAAAAAAAGAAAGGAGCTGTATTAAAATTCGCATAATGTACAAAAAATTAAGGGATCCAACTTTTGCACAAGTCCATTAAAAACGGACAATTGAAATAAAAGGGTCTCCTATGGTATAATTAAGAAAAATACCATAGGAGGCTTTTTGTATGCCAAGAAAATATCGACATGTACAAGAATATGAAAAGGAAATATTACAACTAAAGTCAGAGGGAAAAACGAGAAGAGAAATTGCTGAGCGTTTGGCGTTAACAATAAAGCAAATAGAGAATTTCACAACCAATTACAATCGCAGGCAAGACAAACTTGCGCTGGAATTGTCCTAAAACGTAAAGGCAGACCACCCAAAGATTATGTCGTATCAGGAAATGACAATGTGTCAGAACTAAAATATATTCTCGCACGAAAAGAGGCGAAGATTAAATTGCTTGAAATGGAGAACGAACTGATGCGGGATTTTCTCTCGCTCATAGAAAGGAAGTGAGGACACGCGTAAAATATTTAGTGATCTATCGTCATAAGGAGAAATATTCGATCAGTGAAATGTGCCGGTTCTTTAAAGTGTCAAGAAGTGGTTACTATGACTATGTCAAAAGAATGGATATTCCTGCATGGGATCTTCCACTTGCTGAGAAGATCCGAGAGTGTCAGGAGCATTGCCATAGCACGTACGGCTATCGTAGAGTACATATATGGCTTGAAAGACAAGGAATTCACAAAAATCCAAAGACAGTTCTCCGTGTTATGCAGAAATACAACCTGCTTTCCGTAGTTCGCCGTAAGAAATATCGTAATTATAGCGAACATCTGCACAGATATCCTAATTTGCTAAATAGAGATTTTCACGCAGACCGTCCTAATCAGAAGTGGGTTACAGATATTTCCTACATCAAAACAGGTCAAGGTGTGCTGTATCTTTCGGTTATTCGTGATCTATACGACAATAGTATTGTTGCCTACAAAACCGGCACGGAGCAGAACATCAACCTTGTGCTATCAACCATCCGAGCTGCCAAGAGAAAGGAAAAGGTCACCGCAGAGTTGCAACTCCACAGTGACCAAGGCTTTCAATATACGTCGCAAGCATATTTCAAGCTAACACTATCATACCACATTACGCCGTCAATGGGGCCTGTCAAGAATTTTGTGTAAACGAAATTAAAACATTTGAAAAAAGCATCGAGAATGATGTCGATTTGTGTCGTTTTTCTTGCTTATGTATCCCACCCGGTTCCCCACAGGAGATCCAGCTTGCCCCGGATGATCCCCCAGTT
The DNA here is from genome assembly GCA_944391805.1 of uncultured Clostridia bacterium. Classification (GTDB taxonomy): domain Bacteria; phylum Bacillota; class Clostridia; order Oscillospirales; family CAG-272; genus UMGS1865. The sequence continues at coordinate 63 of CALXUY010000056.1, read as the reverse complement.
CGGGTAGGGCATCACCCACTTCGCGGCAACGTCCAGCGTCCGCAGGTAGAGCACCTTCATCAC
>CALXUY010000055.1 GCA_944391805.1 uncultured Clostridia bacterium | reverse complement strand
GATGATTGTTTGTTCGATATGTGTGATCAAATCGGTTTTGTTATTGATAAGACAAACGTTGATGTTATTGACCTCATGATTGAAGAAATAATGAAAGTCGCATTGGCAAGGTACTAATGGAAACAAGAGTACCAAGTTTAAGGGTCGAAATAGATCCCACCCGAAAAACGCAGGTTTTCCTGCGTTTTTTCTAGGCTATAGAAAGCGTCCATGCCCTGGCCAATGCCGGGGGATGGACGCTTTTTGTCTACAGCCTGAGCCCGGGCGGCCGTTTGCGGCCGCCCGGGCTGGCTGTGTGTCTCCGCGCCGCAGCGGAACCGACAGCGGCAGAGCAGAGCGCGTGGGGTATGGAATTGTTTGCGCCGGTTATCCGGCGGTGTTCTCCACAAACACGGCCTTGACAATGGTAACCGGGTTGACCGGTACGGATTTTTCTCCGGAGCTGTTGGATTCCACCTCGGTACCCGCAATGCCGTCTACGGTGGACATGCCGCTGACCACATAGCCAAAGGCTGCGTAGTCGCCGTCCAGAAAATCGCTGTCCTCATGCACGATAAAAAACTGGGAGGAGGCTGAATTGGAATCGTTTCCTCTGCGGGCCATGGAAAGTACGCCGCGCACGTGCGTGAGGTTGTTTGTGACGCCATTTGAGAGAAACTCGCCCTTGATGGTTTCATCCGAGCCGCCGGAGCCGTCTCCATCGGGGTCGCCGCCCTGAATCATGAAGCCGGAATAAACGCGGTGAAAGGTCAGGCCGTCATAAAAGTGCTCGCCCACCAGCTTCTGAAAATTCTTCACGGTGATCGGGGCGATGTCGGTGCGCAGACGGACGATAATGTCCCCCTGCTGAGCGTCGCCGTTTTCATCGGTATAAGTCACCGTGAGCTTGACGTATTCGGTGGTCTGGTCGGTTTCGGTGAACTGCGAGGGATCCATCTGGTCCACCTCGGGTACAATCGTCTCGGAGAAGGGGTCGGACTCCTTCCCGAGCTGCGTGACGACAATGCCGATGATAACGCCGATCAGCGCAACGGCCGCAATGCCGACCAAGGTCCATAGGATGATGCGGTTTTGTTTCCGCTGCTTTTCCCGCTCTTCCTGTTCGCGCCGGAGCCGGTATTCCCGCATCTGCTCGGCCGATTGCTGTTTTGCATGTTTTCCCATCTTTGATGGAATCCTCCTGCCTGTTCGTATTCCACGCGGCAGTGTGACAGTCTCTGGGGTGCCACCGTGGAGTCTTGTATGCGTCCGTTGCCCGGATCGGCTCTGCCTGCGTGATTTTTTCTTCATTGTAGCAAAAAAGTGGGGTCTTGTCAAGAATTTCCGATGAAATGAGAAATAATTTACAATCTGTTCGGATACTATATAGTATGAACCGGAATGCAATTTTCAAACGGCGGGAGGCGGAGCATGGAGCGGGTAAGATGGGAGCGGTTGGCGGCAATCGCAATCTGCGTGGCGGCAGGGGCGGTGCTGCTCTGGCTGGGAGCCAAGGTGGTATTCTCCTTTCTGCTGCCTTTTCTGCTTGCATGGCTGCTTTCGCTGGGAATCACACCGCTCTCCGAGCGGGTGGCAAAACGGCTGCATCTGCCGCAGAAGCTCTGCGCCGTGGTGCTGCTGACGCTGGCCCTCTCGCTTTTGGTATTTCTGATCGGAGCCTCGGTCAACCGCCTGCTGCGGGAGCTTCAGGCGCTGCTTTCCCGCCTGCTCGAGAACGGGAATTTCCCCGGAGATGCGGTGTCCGGCTCCTTTGACTATTTTGAACGGGTGACCTCCGGCATCGGCTTTTTGAACAAAATCGAGGCAGGGGAGCGCTACGCCATGTTCCGGGAGCGCTTCAACAGTATGGTCACCGAGCTGATCGGCAATACCATCTCTGCTCTGAGCGCCGAGGTGCCGAAGATGGCCGGCCGGCTAATTGCGGCGCTGCCGTCGGTTCTGCTGTTCACGGTGGTCACGGTGATTGCCGGCTTTTATTTCTGCATGGACCGGCGACGGATTGAGGAGGTTTGCCTTGGCCTGCTGCCCGAGGGGATACGGGCACGCATTCCTGCGTGGAGGGAGCGTGCAAAGCATTTTTCGTGGCGCTATATCCGGGCATACCTGCTTTTGCTTCTGCTCACCTTTGCCCAGCTCTTTCTGGGACTGACCATTCTGCGGGTGGAGTATGCCTTTTTGCTGGCTGCGCTCATTGCTGTGGTGGATATTCTCCCGGTGCTGGGCGTTGGAACCGTATTGGTTCCGTGGGCCGTTGTGGAGCTGATTCAGAAGGATTTCCGGATGGGCGTTGGGCTGCTCATCCTGTATTTTGTGGTCACAGTGCTGCGGCAGATCATCGAGCCGAGGCTGGTCGGGCAGAGCCTTGGGCTGCACCCACTGTTGGCTCTCGCCGCCGGATACGCGGGCTGGAGATGCTTCGGTGTGCTCGGCATGGCGCTGGGGCCGGTGCTGGCACTGCTGATCAAGGGCGTGCTTTCGCTGATTCGCCGCCCCGCCGCCTCCCGGGAGACGCGGTAATCCATGTTTTTCGGAAAATGAGGCAGAAAATATGCCAAACCGGTTGCTTTTTGCCCGCATATATGTTATAATAAAAAAGTCTTACCTTTTTTGAGCTTGTCTGAACAAATTCAGAAGGACAGGCGCCGGATTTCCGGGCGCCTGCCCTGATGTTATGAAAGGATTTTATGATACTGCAAAAGCTCGCGACTCCCGTTGTCGACTATTACCGGGACCTGCGCTGGTCCAATCTGCGCTCCCGCAAATATAACCATATTCTGCTGGCGCTTTACTGGCCGATTTACGGTCTGATATTTCTCTCGCTGGAGCGCCTGCTCCCGCTGCTGTTTGATATCACCTATCACGAGATTTCCTGCGCGCAGGACGCCTACATCCCGTTCAATGAGTTTTTTGTGATTCCGTATTACTATTGGTTTTTGTTTCTGGTGGGGTTTGGCGTGTTCTGGCTGCTCTACGAGCCGGAAATCTTCCGGCAATGGATGTGGGCGACCATTCTCATGTATACCTCAACTGTCATTATCTATCTGATTTACCCGAATATGCAGGCACTTCGCCCCACCGAGTTCCCGCGTGACAATCTGTTTACCGATATTGTCAAGGGGCTGTATGAATTTGATACCAACACCAACGTCTGCCCATCCATTCATGTGCTCGGCTCGCTTGCCGTCTGCTTTGCCGGGCTGCACAGCAAGCTGCTGCACGGCTGGGGGTGGAAGGTCTTTTTTGTGGTGTCCACGGTGCTCATCAGTATGTCCACGGTTTTTCTGAAGCAGCATTCCATCATCGACGTGTATGCGGCGCTGGCCGTCGGCGCGGTATGCTATGCACTGCAGTACTGGCTCGGCCCGCGGATCGCTTCCCGTCGGGCGGCAAAAAAACACACCTGAAAGGAGCTTCATGGAGAAATGCCTTTTTTGAAAAGCGTGCTCTTTGTTCTGGTTTGCGGAGTTGCGTCGCATTTCATCGGGGAGGCGTTGCCCCGGCGCTGGTTTCACCACGATCGGTTTCCGTTCCGCCCTTGGAAGTGGGAAAAGGGGGGCGAGATTTACGAAAAGATCCGCATTCAGGATTGGAAGGACCACGTGCCGGATATGAGCCGTGTGCTCAAGGACATGGTTCCGAAGCGATTGGGAATACGCCCGACCTCCCAGCAGGTGCGTGTGCTCATTCAGGAAACCTGCGTGGCCGAGGCGGTTCACGTGGCGCTCTGTCTGGTAGCTCCGGTTATCTGGCTGTTCTGGAGGAGCGGCATGGGGGTGTTCCTCAGCGGCGTGGTGATTGTCTGTAATTTACCCTTTATCTGGATTCAACGCTACAATCGGCCTATGCTGGTCGCCTTTGCACAGCGGCTGGAGGCAAGAGAGGAGAGAAAACGCAATGCGTGTGCTGATTCTGTCGGCTAACACCGGGGGAGGCCACAACTCCACCGCCGAGGCTCTGGCAGAGCAATTGGACAAAATGAACATCGGCTACGAGGTGGTTGATGCGCTTTCCTTTATATCCGAAAAGGTTTCACAGTTTGTAAGCTGGGGGCATTCCTATGTATACCGCCACCTGCCCGGGCTGTTCGGCAGGGTCTACCGCTATGAGGAGCGGCACCCTGCCAAATTCATCTATGAGCAGTGTGCCAAGGGGGCGGAGGCGCTGCAGGAAAAGCTGCGCAGCGATTCCTTTGACGCGGTGGTGTGCGTGCACGTGTTTTCGTGCATGATGATGACCGAGGTGCGCCGCCGGTTCTGCAACCTGATTCCCAACTATTTTGTCGCGACCGACTACACCTGCAGTCCCGGCGTGACCGAGCTGCGCGCGGACGGCTATTTTATCCCGCACCGGATGCTGTTCGGCGAGTTTGTGCGGGGACAGGTCGCGGCCGACCGGATGTTTGCCACCGGCATTCCCATCCGCAGTGCGTTTTACAAGACCATTGACCGGATTGAGGCGCGCCGGGCGCTGGGGCTGCGCGAGAGCGGTAAGCTGGCGCTGCTCAGCTGCGGCAGTATCGGCTGCGGGCACCTCAATCGCCACGCGCTGATGCTGGCTGCCGAGCTGCCGGCAGACTGTTCGTTGGTGGTGCTGTGCGGCAAAAATGAAAAGCTCTATGCGCAGCTGGAGCCGTATCAGTCCGAGCGGCTCACGGTGGTGGGCTTTACCTCGCAGATTCCGCTGTTCATGTCGGCTGCCGATGTGTATCTGACCAAGCCCGGGGGACTGATGACCACCGAGGCGATTGCCAAGCGACTGCCGATGGTGTTTGTGGACGCGGTTCCTGGGTGCGAGACCCGGAATTTTGAGTTTCTCACTTCCAGAGGCGTGGGGCTTGGAGCAAAGAACTGGAAGCAGGCCATCTCCATGACCGTGGGGCTTCTGGAGAAGGAGGCGCAGTCGGTACAGATCAAGGAGGCCATGCGCGCCTTTCTGACCGGCGTGGCAACCGAGCAGATCTGCCGGTATATTTTGAAAAGAGGATAAAAAGAACCGCATCACCAGTTAAACCCGAATCAAAAGCGGTTGTTCATTGCCGGGAGGCATTGAGCAACCGCTTCAGTCTGTCGAAAAAGTCACCATAAAAGGTGGCATATTTGCTTAAAATATGATATAATAGAAGCAGAAAAAGACAGGTGGTGAAGAGATGATAAGCAAGGGGCAAAACGGAAGAGACGTAATGGCAATGGTATGGTTGGAAGACCTTGTGCCGAAGGAACATCTGCTCAGGAAGATTGATGCTGCAGTAGATTTTGACAAGCTCTACGAGATGGTAGAAGATCTGTATAGCGAAGACAAAGGGAGACCGAGCATTGATCC
>CALXUY010000054.1 GCA_944391805.1 uncultured Clostridia bacterium | reverse complement strand
CTTGTGCGTGCTGACTTCTTTCAATTCGTCGTGCAAAAACGACATGCTCATTTGTTTATCCATGGGTTTATTATACCATATTTTTGTCTGAATTTCAAGCCCCTTGCTTTGCGCGGTGTTGCCTTAAATAGCCTGCAATCCGGCTGAATGTTACCGCTTGAGTATCCCGGTTCATTTTTCCTGCCTCCGTATGGATTCGGCTGCCTGTCCGCCCCTATTCCTGCTTTTGCAGCAGGTTCAGCGTTTCATAAATGCCCTTGATGGGGATGAGCCGGATGCCGGGGATGTCCGGCTTCCGCTTTTCGAGGTTGCGGAAGGGCACCACCGCCTGCGCAAAGCCCAGACGCGCCGCCTCTCTGACGCGCTGCTCAAGATTGGAAACCGCCCGGCATTCGCCGGCCAGCCCCAGCTCTCCGATGGCAATCAGATCATCCGGTACCACGCGGTCGGTCATCGAGGAGATCAGCGCCATGGCCACCGACACATCCGAGGCCGGCTCGTCCAGCCGCAGCCCGCCGACGACGTTCAGATATACATCGTTCTGCCAGAATTTCAACCCCAGCCGCTTTTCCAGCACCGCAATGATCAGGCACATCCGGTTGTAGTCGATGCCGTTGGTGGTGCGGCGGGGAGCAGGGAAGGCGGTTTGCGTCACCAGCGCCTGAATTTCGGCGATCAGCGGTCGGGTTCCCTCGATGGTGCAGACCGCGCAGTTGCCCGAGATGCTGCGGGGCCTGCCTGCCAGCAGCATTTCGGAGGGATTTTCCACCTCCTCCAGCCCCCGGTCGGTCATCTCAAACACGCCGATCTCATTGGTCGGTCCGTACCGGTTCTTGATGGCGCGGATGATGCGGTAGGCCTGCTGGCGCTCGCCCTCAAAGTAGAGCACCGCATCCACCATGTGCTCCAGCACCTTCGGGCCTGCAATGCTGCCCTCCTTGTTCACATGCCCCACCATGATGACCGACGTCCCCTCTCCCTTGGCCTTGTTGATGAGCGTCAGAGCGGCCTCCTTGACCTGCGTGACGCTGCCCGGCGTGGAGTTGACGCCTGAGGAATAGACGGTCTGAATCGAATCGATGATGATGACGTCCGGCTTGGTTTTGTCGGCCTCCTGCAGAATTTTTTCGATGTTGGTTTCGGTCAGGATGTACAGGTTTTTTCCGACGATTCCCAGCCGCTTTGCGCGGAGCTTGAGCTGCCCGCCGGATTCCTCGCCCGAAACGTAAAGCACCCGGCGGGTATCTCCGAGCGCGTCGCAGATCTGCATGAGCAGGGTGGATTTTCCGATGCCCGGCTCGCCCGAGAGCAGCACCACCGAGCCGCTCACCAGTCCTCCGCCCAACACGCGGTCCAGCTCGCCCAGCCCCGTGATCTGGCGCAGATATTCGGGAATTTCCAGTTCCTCAAAGCGCACCGTGCGGTGCTCGCCGGTGGGAATCATGCTCACCCGCCGGGGAGCGGGGGCGGAGGCCGTGGCCGGCGCCTCCTCCACGTCCTCCACAAAGGAGTTCCACGCGCCGCAGTTGGGGCATTTCCCCATCCACTTCGGCGTTTTGTATTGGCATTCGCTGCAGATGTAAAATGTTTTCAGGCCTTTCATGGCATTCCTCCGTTTGCGGATTTGCTGTAGCCACACACGCGCCGCGCGGAAGAACCGGCTGCCATTCAGGGCCTGCCAGGCTGCGGCAATGCGGGATTTTCTGTGTATATGATACCACATCGCCATGGAAAAATCAAGGTTCCGCCGAAAAATCCGGGGATATTTTCTGCATTCCGTCGGTCAGCGCCAGAAACAGCAGAAAGGCGAGCTGATCCTGGTATTCCGATGTAGCCAGCTTTTCCGCCTCCTGCGGGTTGGAGAGAAAGCCGCATTCCACCAGAATGGCCGGCACCGTGAGGTGGTGGAGCAGGTAGATGGAGGAGGTGGCGGACTTTACCCGGCGGTCATTCTCGGGCTGCAGCTGGCTCTGTGCCAGCTCCTGAACGGTTTCGGCAAGGATGACCGAATCGGTGTGATTGGGGGAATACCAGACCTGCAGCCCGTGATACTGCGTCTGCGGAAAGGCGTTCATGTGAATGCTGACAAAGATGCAGTTTTGGGTTTCCTCGGCAATTTTGCGCCGCGCCGCGAGGTCGAGCGCTTTCTTGCGGCCGTGGTAATCCACGTTCCGGTCGTAGAGCAGCACGTCGGTGGAGCGGGTGAGCACCACCGAAATCCCATTGGCCTCCAGAAGATCACGCAGACGGAGCGCGATGGCCAGATTGATGTCTTTTTCGAGCACGCCGGAGGCACTCTTGGCGCCGCCGTCCTCCCCACCGTGCCCTGCGTCCAGCACCACGGTCAGCCCGGGCGCACCGTAGGCGACGGTATCCGACTGTGGTAGGGCGGCTCCGGTCAGAAGCGGCAGCGAGAGCAGGGAAGAGCAGGCCGTGAGCACAAGCAGAAAGGCAAGAAAATGCAGAACCGTATGTTTCATCTGTAGATCCCCCTTTGTTTATTCATATGTATGCGGAAGAAACGAGTATATATGCAGAGGAAACAATTTTATGCGCCCGTACTGTGAGGCGATGGCAGCAAATCAGAGCTCCGATGCATTTTTTCTTTCGCAAGCGCTTGACAAATCTGCCCGCATCATCTATAATAATAGCAGCCTTTTTGTAGAAACGAGGAGGAAGCTGACTGAGTATGCGGTATGTTTTATGCTTTTTGATTTGTTATTTGATCGGATGCATCAATCCGTCATATATTTTTGCAAAACGAGAGGGCTTTGATATCAGAAAAAGAGGGTCCGGTAATGCCGGAGCCTCCAATGCCATTATTACTATGGGGAAAACAGTGGGGATTGTCAGCGCGGTGTTTGATATTGTCAAGGCGGTTGCGGCTGTCCGGCTGTCCATGTTGTTTTTGCCGGAGCTGCCGTTTGTGGCGGAGCTTGCGGCTGCTGCCTGCATTCTCGGGCATATTTTTCCGGTATTCATGCGTTTCCGCGGCGGAAAGGGCTTGGCATGCCTTGGCGGGTCGATTCTGGCAATGGACTGGCGGGTTTTTCTTTGCCTGTTGGCAGTGGAGATTGTCCTGGCACTGATTGTGAATTACATCTGTGTGGTTCCGCTTACGGCGTCCGTGATTTATCCGATTCTACGCGGACTGATGACGGGGCAGCTATGGGGCGCTCTGATTTTGTCCGTGGCGTCGGCCGCGATCATTTTCCGTCATGTGGAGAATTTGAGGCGGATCCGTCGGGGAACCGAGATGCGTCTGAATTTTCTGTGGAATCGGGACCGGGAGCTGGAGCGCATACAGGAGAATGGAGAGGGCAAGGAGTGACGATTGCTTCCGGAACAGCCGTTTTTTGTGCCGGTGGACTTTTCGAACCCAAAAAGCGCTTGTGACTGCGTGGTCACAAGCGCTTTTTGGGCTGTGTTTGCCGTGTGCTTCCCGGGACATGTTCGGGGCGTTTGTTTTATGATGCTTGTTTTCCGTCTCTCTCCGTCAGGAAAGGCGTTCATCGGGGATGACGGGAGGATGGCGCTGCTTTTGCGGCAGACGCTGCTGCCTGGGTATCCTGTGTTCCGGTTGACGACCGGTGATGCGGCAGAATCGCCCGCTTGGTTTTCTTCGGTGCGGCAAAGGACTTTGCGTGTACCATATGTGCCGCGGATTGTTTTGCCAATTGCTGCGGGGAAAGCCCGAGCCGGCGGCAGAGCTCCCGGAGCAGGAGCATGGTTGCGTAGGCGTCACCGTCGCTGCGATGCCGGTCCCTGGGGCTGATCCCGCAGTATGCCCGCACATAGCCGTCCAGCCCGTGCGCCTCCGGATAGTCCTTGCGTGCGCGGCAGAACCGTTCCATGTCCAGACACGAAAAATCGATCGGCTTCAGCCGGTATCGCTCACATACCTTCGTCAGCGCTTTGATGTCGTTCTGAACCGCGAAGCCGACGGTCAGATCGGCGCGCCGGAGCAGGCGGCGGATCCTCCTGTAATAGCGGGGGAAGCTGGCAGCGGACTCCACGGTTTTCATCGGATAGGCGAGAATGTGCTGCCTGACATAGTCGTTCCACTCACACTCCGGGTTCATCAGCAAATCGGTCTGCGGCTCGGTCAGCTCAAAGCGCTCATTGGTTCGGACAAAGCCGAATGAATAGACCGAGCCGGGAATTTTCCCGTTTGCAAATTCCATATCAAAAAATACGATCCTCATAGAATCCCCCTCGCCGTTGGTCTCCATATAATTGTACCGCAAAAGTTTGAAAAAATCTATGTTATTCTGAATATTTTTATCATATTATGTGACAAAAATAAAAATTTTGCCGTTTCTCTTTACAAATCACGCAAAATAGTGTAAAATATATGCAGAAACGCGCATCAGTACGCAAAATAAGGAGCATCGCATTATGTACAAGTGTGAACGGGAGAATGAAATCCTCTCATGGCTGAATGAAACCGAATACGCCACAGTGGAATACCTCGCAAAAAAAATGAACATCAGCTCGTCCAGCATCCGCAGGGATCTCAAAAATCTGGAGGAGCGCGGGCTGGTCAGCCGCAGCTACGGCGGCGTCCGATTGACACAGACCTCCGGGAAGCATATCCCCTTTTCGCTGCGCAGTCATGAGAACAGCCAGCAGAAAAAGCAGATTGCCAAAAGCGCGGTGGGGCTGATTTCATCCGGCGATGTGGTGTTTCTGGACGGCAGCAGCTCTGCCTATTTTGTGGCGGAATTGCTGCCAACCGTGAGCGGAGTGACCGTGATTACCAATAACATCGACGCGATGAGCTGCTTTTCCGGCTTCGACATCAAGGCCTACTGCACCGGGGGCGTGATTTCGGAGGAAAACAAGGCGGTGCTGGTGGGAGGCTATACCGAGAGCTTTGTGCGGCAGATCCGGGCGGACGCGGTGATATTTTCGGTGCAGTCGGTGTCCGATGACGGAAATTTTTACGATTGCTACGCGCAGGAGGTTGCCGTGCGGAATGAAATGCTGAAAAATGCGAAGAAGAAAATTCTGCTCTGCGACAGCAGCAAGCTCGGCAAAACCTCCACGTTTTATCAGGGGAATCTTGCAGACATCGACTATATCATAAGCGATCGCGATCTCAACGATTTTTTCAGGGAGCCGGCTCCGGAAAAGTACATCACGGCATAGTTCGGGCTGTCCGCCCGTTGCATCGGCGTTGCCTGCCGTTCCGCGGCGTATCCCCCTGCCGCCGCCGGGCGCCCTTGTGTTTTCCAAGCGCGGGACAGGGGAACGGATACTCCGCGCAATCAGGCAGAGGCCGCGCTGCGGGAACTGTGTTATGACGACAAAAAACACCTTGCGTATGCGCTGCACGGCAGGATTGGTGCCGCACTGCGAGCAAGGTGTTTTTTCTCTCCCGGCCGGATGGGGAACTCCCGGCGAACGGCCGAACGGCGTCCGCTGTCCCGCAGGCCGGTTCCGATGAGAACCGAGGCGTTATTTGTCCTGCTGGGAGTCCTGATCGGAGGACTTTTTCTTCCGGGGAGATGTCAGCCAGTTCAGCAGCACAATGGTGAGAATAATTACACCGGTTACCAGAAAGATGCCCAACATTCCCTTACCCATGATGGGAAGGGTATCCAGCATGGCGTTGAAATCAATCTTCATAATTCAGGCCTCCTTATCCAACCAGATTGAGGATCAGACCGCCGGCGATCACCGAGGCAATCTGCCCCGATACGTTCACGCCGATCGAATGCATCAGCAAAAAGTTTTGATTGTCCTCTGCCAGCCCCATTTTGTGTACCACGCGGGCCGACATCGGGAAGGCCGAAATACCGGCCGCTCCAATCATCGGATTGATCTTTTTGTCCTTTTTGAGGAACAGATTCAGGAACTTGGCAAACAGCACGCCGCCGGCCGTGTCGATGATAAAGGCAACAAGGCCCAAGGCGATAATCTTCAGCGTATCCCAGGTCAAAAATTGCGCAGCCTGCATTTTGGTGGCAATTGTAATGCCGAGAAACAGAGTGACCAGATTGGCAAGCACCTTCTGCGCGCTTTCCGAAAGGTTGTCCAGCACGCCGCATTCGCGAATCAGGTTGCCGAACATCAAAAAGCCGATCAGCGCCACGCTGCGCGGCGAAACAATACCAGTGATCATGGTAATGACGATCGGGAAGAGGATGCGGGTGGTTTTGGTCACGTTGCCGGGCTTGTACGGCATCCGGATGCGGCGCTCATTTTTGGTGGTGAGCAGCTTGATGACCGGCGGCTGAATGATGGGGACCAGCGCCATGTAGGAGTAGGCCGCCACCGTGATGGCTCCCATGTAATCGGTGCCGAAGTAATTTGCCACGAAAATGGAGGTCGGGCCGTCGGCCGCGCCAATGATGGCCACCGAGGCCGCGTCGGTCAGGCTGAAGCCAAAGAGTGATGCCAAACTCAATGTAAAGAAGATGCCGAATTGTGCCGCCGCGCCGAAGATGAGCAGCTTGGGGTTGGAGAGCAGCGGCCCGAAATCGATCATTGCGCCGATGCCTACAAACAGCAGCAGCGGGAAAAGCTCGTTGGCGATACCGGAGTTGAACAGCACGTCAATGATGCCGATCTCCTCCGCGCCCTCGTAGATCTGCGTCACCGCGCCCGAGAGCGGCAGGTTGACCAGAATGGCGCCGAAGCCCATCGGAAGCAGCAGCGTAGGCTCCATCTGCTTTTTGATGGCCAGAATGATCAGAATGGCGCCGATGACCCACATGACCACCTGCTGCCATGTGATGTTTCCGAAGTTGGAAAATAGTTCAGCCAAAATGTTTCTCCTTTTTGCATTACAGTTGATGTATCTATGAAAAAAGACCTTTAGCAAAACCCGGTGGCTCTGATAAAAGTCTTGCCGTTTCAGTTTTGGGCGGGCGATGAGCCGGATTGACGCCAAAAACACGAAATTGCTTTCGTTAGCTACTCCCTTTATATCAAGAAACAATTCACATAAAAATATGGAACAATACTTTGCAGTACTGTTCCAATGGCACGGCGTAAGGGATTCGAACCCCCGACCTTTTGGTTCGTAGCCAAACACTCTATCCAGCTGAGCTAACGCCGCAAGTCGTACTCAATCGTACCCGTATATCATACCACAAGCGGACCGGTTTGTCAAGGGCTTTTTGCAAAAAAATCCCGAATTTTCAAAAAATTCTTGGTCTTGGCCGGATGTGAATAGGAAAAATTTCCCGGCTATGGCTGTTTGCCGAAGGAATGGATTGCAGACCGAGGTATGGCTGAAGATTTTTTCTTTTGCAGAAATGTTTTATCTATAAATAAAACGACAGACTGTAGACCAAAGCAACGGCTATCGTCAGTTCGCTGAAAGTTTTGATCAACGTGCGCTCCGCAAAAAGTTTCCCGGGTCAAGGGCGAGCAGCCCTTTGATCGAAAGGCCCCGGAGGTGCCGAACAACCGCCGGAGCGGTTGTTTGAGGTTGTAGACAAAAGGCACATCAAATAAAAATTGCACAAAAACGTTTGTCCGCTTTTTCTTTGAGCGTGTAGGCGCAAAGAAAGAAGCAAAGGCTTCGCGAAATTCCGTTTTACGGAATTTTTCTCAGCCGCAAATCTGCTTCGCAGAGTTTGCCAAAGAAGAAAAGGATTTGTTCCAAATCCGCGAATCGCTGCGCGAGTTCGCCGCCGTTTAGGGATTTCGCCGCCTACGGGCGGAAACTTCTGCGTAGCAGAATTTCCGGCACCTTTGGTGCCTTGCGACACAACGCCCCACGGCGTTGGATCCGTGCCGCCTTTTGAGAAAAGGAAATGCGCTTTGCGCATTGGCGAAAACTTTAGCTAAACTGACGAAAGCCGTTTCTTTGGTCTACAGTCTGGAACAACCGCCGGGGCGGTTGTTTGATTTTCTGCTTCGCAAAAGTTTCCGCCCGCAAGGCGGCGTTACCCCTGCAGCAGCTCCTGCGCGTCGAAATCCACGGAGTAAACCACCTTGGCGGCGCCGGGCACAGGCACCGGGCAGAAAACCGAAAAATTCTTCTCGCCTCCGGCAGGGAAGCCGTCCAGCAGCCATTCACAGCCTCCGCCGAGAATTTTGTTCCGGTCGCTGAGGAACTGGTAATGCAGCGCGCAGACGCGGATCGGACAATCGTATCGGTTGACCATGCTGCCGCTGAACAGCCGCCCCTCGTTCTGCCGTTTGATGGTGGCTCTGGTGACCCGGATGTGCTTCATCACCGGGGTGGTCAGCCTGGTAAAGGCCCCGGCCTTGGCAGATACCGAGATGTGCGCCACCGCGGGGCCGTGAATTTTCCGCGTGATGCCGTAGTGAAACACGGCTCCGGGATCAATGCAGTTGACGCGGTCGCCGATGACCGTAATCACATTGCCGTCCCGATCCTTCAGGGTAGTGTCCACCTGCACGTTCCACGCCATACGGTCGGAGTTGGGATTCTGCAGATCCACGCCGAGCGAGAGCGGGTAGCTGTCGTTCTCCCGCTTTCCGGCAGAGCCGCCGAGAGAGCAGACCTTCAGCGGCACCGGCTCGGAGGGGGCGGTGGTCAGCTCCTCGAGAATCCGCTGAAAGGATTCGTAATAGCGCCAGGCATAGGTGACATCGGGGTTGCGGTCGTCCATGAAGGCGAATTCCATCAGGCAAAAGGTAAAGGAGCGCAGGTATCCCATCAGAGTGCTGATGGCCTTTGCGTCAACGGCCACTGCCAGACAGGCCGTCCAGTAGGAATGAGAGGAAAGCCCGAAATCGCATCCGTATTTTCCGAGATACTCCCGGAAGGCCTCGCCGTCCGGCTGGCGGAAGGCGGCCAGCATAGCTTCGGCAGTCTGATTTCCCACAATCGGGGCGCAGGCGCGCAGATAAAACCCTTCCGCGGCGGCCTGCTCCCAGCCCTGCGTGCGCGCTTCCATCAGGAGCGCAAAGGAAAACTGCTCCTTCATGGTCAGGTCCGGCAGAAGATTGGCCAGATCCATCTCCTGCCTTGCCTGCACCGGGCATGAGAGCGAAAGAAAGTCGGCAATGTCCCGGGCAACCTCTCCGGCACTCTTGCCGGCAATGTTCTGATATGCTGTTTCCATGAATCGGGGTTTCCTTTCGGTAAAGATTTCGGGGGGAACCGGCAGCAGCCGGTCCGGTATGGGGCAGCCGCAGCGGATTGAAAAATGGCAAACAAAAATCAAAAACCTGCAAAAAAATTGCGAAAGGCTATTGTAATTCGCCTCCGGATATTGTATAATAAAAAGGAACCTGATATTCTGGGCAAGGCCGCAGCTGCGGCCTGCCCCTCTATTATACACCATCTGAAGTCCTTTGACAAGGGAAAAATCCAATTCGGCGGTGTTTTTTCAGGAAAAAAAGCAAAACATATGGGGTCTTTCCCCCGGAAAGGGCAGAACATGTACCAGATTCTTGAAAAGAGAGAACTGAACCCTACCGTCACCCTCATGAAAATTCATGCGCCTGCGGTTGCAAAAAAAGCCAATCCCGGTCAGTTCATCATTCTGCGCACCGATGCGGATGGCGAGCGCATTCCGCTCACGGTTGCCGACTATGACAGAGCTGCCGGGAGCGTTACCATCATCTTTCAGGTGGTGGGAGCCACAACCGAAAAGCTCAACCACCTCGGAGTCGGCGACAGCCTGCACGATTTCGTCGGCCCGCTCGGCAGACCCACCAACACCGAGGGCAAGCGCAGAGTGGCGGTGGTGGGAGGCGGCGTCGGCTGCGCCATTGCCTACCCGGTGGCAAAAAAATTTTTTGAGCAGGGAACCGAGGTGCACACGGTTGCCGGCTTCCGCACCCGCGAGCTGGTCATTCTCGAGCAGGAGTTCGCGGCGGTATCCCACAAATTTGTGCGGATGTCGGATGACGGCAGCTGGGGAGAGAAGGGGCTGGTGACCGACGCGCTGCGCCGCCTGATCGAGAGCGGCGAGCAGTACGACGAGGTCATCACGATCGGGCCGCTGCCCATGATGAAGTTTGTATGTCTGCTGACCCGGGAATTCGGCATCCCCACCGTTGCCTCCATGAACCCGATTATGATTGACGGAACCGGCATGTGCGGCGGCTGCCGCCTGACCGTTGGAGGCAAAACCAAATTTGCCTGTGTGGACGGCCCGGAGTTCGACGGGCACCAGATCGATTTTGACGAGGCAATTGCGCGTTCCTCGGTTTACAAGCCCTTTGAGCGGCATGCATATGAGGAAGCCTGCAATCTGTTCCGCAAGGAGGTGGAGTGAGATGCCGAATATGAATCCAAAAAAGAATCCCATGCCCTCGCAGGACGCGCAGGTGCGCAGCCGCAATTTCGGCGAGGTGGCGCTGGGGTACACCGAGGCCATGGCCATTGACGAGGCAGAGCGCTGCCTGAACTGCAAAAATATGCCGTGTGTTTCGGGCTGTCCGGTTGGCATCGCCATTCCGAGCTTTATTCAAAAGGTCAAAACCGGAGAGTTTGAGGAGGCTTACCGCATCATTTCCGAGTCCAGCTCGCTTCCGGCGGTCTGCGGCCGGGTCTGCCCGCAGGAAACCCAGTGCGAGAGCAAATGCGTGCGGGGGATCAAGGGTGAGCCGGTCGGTATCGGGCGCCTCGAGCGCTATGTGGCCGACCGCCACAACGCCGAGTCGCAGAAGCTGCCCGCGCGGGTGCCCTCCAACGGGCACAAGGTCGCGGTTATCGGCTCCGGTCCCTCCGGCCTGACCTGCGCCGGCGACCTTGCCCGCAAGGGATACGAGGTCACGGTCTTTGAGGCGCTGCATACGGCCGGCGGCGTGCTGGTGTACGGCATTCCCGAGTTCCGTCTGCCAAAGGAGATTGTGGCGCGGGAGATCGACGCGCTGCGCGCGATGGGGGTTGACATCGAGGTCAACACCGTGGTGGGCAAAACCGTCTCGGTTGAGGAGCTGATGCGGGAGCAGGGCTTTGAGGCGGTGTTCATCGGCTCGGGCGCCGGTCTGCCCCGTTTTATGAACATCCCAGGCGAGAATCTCAAGGGTGTGTATTCGGCCAACGAGTTCCTGACCCGTGTCAATCTGATGAAGGCGTATCTGCCCGGAAGCGCCACTCCGATTCGGCATGCGAGGCGTGTGGCTGTTGTGGGCGGCGGAAACGTGGCGATGGACGCGGCCAGAAGCGCTCTGCGGCTGGGCGCCGAGGAGGTTTCCATTGTATATCGCCGTTCACTTGAGGAGCTGCCGGCCCGGCACGAGGAGGTGGAGCATGCGATGGAGGAGGGAATTCAGTTCCGGCTTCTCACCAATCCCACCGAAATTCTCGGAGACGAGAGCGGGTTTGTGCGGGGCATGACCTGTCTGCGCATGGAGCTGGGTGAGCCGGATGCCTCCGGCCGCCGCAGTCCGGTGGAAGTTCCCGGATCGGAGTTCCTGCTGGAATGCGATTGCGTGATCATGGCGATCGGTACATCTCCCAATCCGCTGATCAAGTCCACCACCGAGGGGCTGGAGGTCAACCGGCGGGGCGGCATTGTTGTAGAGGAGAACACCGGCAAAACCTCTCTGGACGGGGTATACGCTGGTGGTGACGCCGTGACCGGTGCAGCGACTGTCATTCTTGCGATGGGAGCCGGTAAAACCGCGGCAAAGGCCATTGACGAGTATCTTTCCAAATAAACCATCGGCATCCGTCGTGCTGCGGACACCGCGGCACGGCAGCCAAAGGCCGGCTCATGCGTTGCATGGGCCGGCTCAGACTGTAGACCAAAGCAAGGGCTTTCGTCAGTTTGATGAAAGTTTTGATCAAACTTTTTCAAAAGTTTGCGGGGTCAAGGGCGAGAAGCCCTTCAGTCTGTCGAAAAAGTCACCATAAAAGGTGGCATATTTGCTTAAAAAATGGTATAATAGAAGCAGAAAAAGACAGGCGGTGAAGAGATGATAAGCAAGAGGCAAAGCGGAAGAGATAACATGGC
>CALXUY010000053.1 GCA_944391805.1 uncultured Clostridia bacterium | reverse complement strand
AAGTTTGCGGGGTCAAGGGCGAGAAGCCCTTGTCGCCGCCCGCAGGCGGCGAAAACTCCTCATTTGGCGTTTCTTTTTGTGAGCTTTTTCTTTGCGCCTACACGCTCAAAGAAAAAGCGGACGAACGTTTTTGTGCAATTTCTATTTGATATGCCTTTTGTCTACAACCTGAACGGCGCCGTATCCGCGGATACGGCGCCGTATTTTTAGGGTTTCAGAAGCTCCTCCCAGGAAAGTTCGTCCCGGTGAAGCGCATCGTAATCTTCCTGCGTATATTCCCGGTCGATGTAGTCGCTCCCCTGAAACGGGAACAACAGCGTGCGGTAGCCATTGTCGGCCACAAAATATTCCTTGAGGTTCAGCCCGTTGAGCAGATAAACATTTGCGGCCTGATCGGTCTGGCTTCTCTCCTCAAATTTATCCTGCGCGGTGGCAAAGAAGGCATAGGAGGGGTTCACCAAACGGTAAAAGTCCTTGGTGGCTCCGCTGAGTCCATGGTGAGGCGCCTGTACAAAGTCACTTTGCAGGGTCTCTCCGTAAAGCCCGGTCACCAGATTGATGACCTTGACCTGCGCGTCGGCCGGGAGCAGAATGCTCTGCCCTTCAAATTCGATGCGGCATACAAAGGAGAGGTCATTTGTGTCGTTCACGGGCTCTGGATACAGCAACTCCGGCGTATAGAAGAAAGAAAACGCCACATTGCCGAAGGTCATCTTCTGGCCGCTCAAGGGGACGATCAGGCGGGCGCCGGCAAAACGGCCAAGGGTGTTTGTCACCTTGTTCCATTCCGAGATGACGTTCTCCGGATCCTTGAGATTGCCGGTGGAGGGATGGGCCACGAGGTACTCCAGCGTCACCTGCGAGCCGTACCGCTCGGCAAAGGAAAGCAGGTTTCCGTAGTGGTCGCCATGCGGATGCGAAATGAGCCATGCGCGGATGAGAATTTTGCCGTCCTCCCGCCGGTTGTGCTCCTGCAGATATGCGAACAATCCGTCGGTGTCCTCGGCATAGCCGCCGTCGATGATGATATAACTGCCGTCCCGCAGCGTAAGGATCAGGCCCATTCCATTGTCCTGGGCAGCCTGGGTCTCATAGTTCATATCCATAAAGGTCAGCGTCGGCGGACAGACCGCTTCGTCCAGCGCCTCCTGCGTGGGGAACATGGTCAGATTCTCATCCGAAGCCATCAGCAGGCGGACCGACTGCTGGGACGGGAGATAGCAGGCATGCACCATGCCGCCGTGTCCGGTGTAGGTGCAAAACCGATTGCCGTTGATGCTGTTTTCGGCGTACAGCGCATACCCTGCTCCGGTGAGCTGTGAGAGATAGGCGCTATAGGCGGCTTCGTCGGTATCGGTTACATATACCTGATACATACCGGAGGCAAATTCCCATACCTTTTCCGTGGTTCCGTGCGCATACGCAGGCACGGCGTTCATCCATTCGGAGGCTACACCTCCGGCTGCCGCAAAATCAATCATTTTCACCACTCCGTTCTCATTCAGATCGGTTGCCTTGCCGATGCGCTCGGCAAAGCTCCAGCAGACGGCGTTGACCGCCGCGGGGTCCATACCGAACAGATAGATTTTATTTTCCACATGCTCCATGCGCCACTGGCCGTAGCCGCAGCCCTGCCTCAATTCGTCGCTGTATGGGTACTGGGTGTTGCCCACCAGCACCTCCAGCGTACTCATGTCGTATTGCTGATCGCGGTTGATCCAGTCCGTCTGAATGGTGGCTTCGCGCTCGGCCGTCTCCGAAAGGGCCTGCTGCACAAGCTGCGCCGCCGGGAACATGCCCTCTACGTCGCTCATCGGATAAACCACCGTGTACCGCGCTTCTCCGCCCGACACCAGCTCGATGAAAGGGTATTCCTCACTCACGTAGTTCATGCCCTCCGGCAGAGGGAAGCTGCCGGTCCCCTCCGAATGGGAGAGATAGGTTTCATCCAAATAGCGCAGCGCCTCCTCAATCAGCTCCACGGTCGGCGCGGCCACAACAATTTTGCTGCCGCTGACCGAAAGCGAAAAGCCGAACCGCCCTCCAAGCGCCTGCTGCGCAGCGGTTGACTGCGGACGGTTGGTGGGGCCGATGAGAATCTCCTTCGCGGCATCGTCCGGCTGCTCGCCGCGGTTTACATAGTCGTCCGAGATTGCCACATCCGCTCCGGTGCGGGCCTTGAGCGTCTGCTGAAACGCGACGGCAGCCTCCACCAGCGCATCGTCCGCCTTTTCCGGCCGGACAATGGTGTATTCGGCGGCATGGTAGCTGACCAACTCCGGCTCCGGCGGCTGCTCTTCCCCGCCCCTGCAGGCGGCAAGCACTGCCAGCAGAACGAGCAGAGACAGGATGCACAAACAAAGTTTTTTCATCATCCGGCACCTCCGTTTTATGCGGCGCCGCGCGGCTTGTAGCTGTCGTAAACCGTCTGCAGCTTTTGGGCAATGCTCTCCGCCTTGCCGGCATACAGGGAGGCAATGTCGGTACTGTCGGCCTTGATCAGCTCCCGGATCATATACGGGTATCCGTCGAGATACTCGCCGTACATAATGGCGGTGTCAAAGGAGACATGGTCCATAATGAGATCCACCATCCGCGCGGTGTCCGGATCCTTGGAATACCGGTTTTTGAGAATGACGTCGTAGAACTGATAGTACACCGTTGTGGAGCTTTCGGCACACAGCGCGTCGGTGATATGAGCCGTGAAATCCCGTTCGCTGTCGGGCAGGCTCTTTGCAACGCACCAGATGGTGTACTGGTCGTTGAGCTTGGAGATGTAGTGCTCCTGCTCGGAATTCAGCTTGGGGGTGGGCAATATGCCGTAGGCCTCGCTGCCCATATCCGAATAGGAGGTATAGGCGGCATAAAAGCGGGTGCTCACCATGGCCGCCTGCCGGTTGGCAAACAGCGTCTCGCTGCTGTACTGCGTCACATCAAAGATACGCACGCCCTCGTTGTCGTGATAAAAATCGCAGAGCATTCCCAGCACCGTGGCGTTGCTTTCCGTGTAAAGCGTTGGAGTGATGGTGTTATCGACGTCGCGCGAGGTGATCTGAATATCGAAGGATGGGAACCAGATATCGAAGGAATTGCCCTCGCAGCCAATGTAGCCGAACACATCGCCTTCCGAAACGGTGCCGGAAGCATCCAGATCGGTATAAATATCCTTGACAACCGTCGAAAAGGCTTCAAAGGTCCAGTCCCCGTCGTCCACCAGCTGCACCAGCCGGTCGGTGGTGTAGCCGTATGCGTTCATCATCTCGGTATTGTAGAAGGTTGCCATGGTATACTGCAGCTTGGAAACACCGAGGTTGCCGGTCAGACCATAGAGCACGTCGTTGTAGGTCACTTCATTGTTCACGTCCTGATCCCAGCGCTCGGCCTCCAGGTCGATCATGTCGCTGATGTCCAGCCAGTTCTGGAACAGCCCGTTGATCACGCCGCTGTAGTGCTGAAAGGCCATGGTACCATACAGGTTGGCCACGTCCAGGCCGGCAAGAATCTCGGTAGTGATGTTGCCATAGTACGAGCCCCAGTCTCCGCTCTTCCGCACATCCAGCACCACGTCGTACCGACCTTCGATTTTATCCATCCAGTTATAGAGTGTGTCGTTGATCAGATCGCCGTTCGGTCGTTCGGCGTCAAACTGATAATAATGCCCGTCGTAAACCGAAATGGCAAAATCCTTGCCGCCGTAGTGCCCCTCCGGCAGGGTGTCGAGGATGTTGGCATTGCCGTCATAGCGAGGCGGGGTGGTTTCATAGGTCGGCCCGCCGCTGGTTTCAGAGACCGCGGAATTGCTCCCGGGCTGCTCCTCGCCTTTACAGCCCGCAAGCAGCGGTACTGCCAGCAAAAGAGTCAGAAGCAATGCAAGCCATTTTCTGTGCATCATGAAAATTCTCCTTTTCGATTTCCTCCGGAGGTGTGCTCCGGAGGGGACATTGGGCCGGTTCATTTGAGCAGATCCGAAAAATTCACTTCGTCAAGCTGTGCTCCGTACTCCCCAAGAGCAACCGAGGAGGTCAGCAGGTCAGCGGAAGTCAGCGTGCAGATTTCCATTTGCAGGGGATCATAGCGTTTCATTCATATTCTCCTTTCATGCCTGCGGCGCCGGGACAAACGGCTCGCTGGTCTGTCCGTAAGTGACCGTGCCGTCGGCCGCCACGATGTAGGGCGTCACCCGGAAGGTCAGCTCCCCGGCGTCGGCCGGAATGTCTGTGATGTGCAGCGCAAAGATGTAAGCCCCGCCCAGCTCCTCGGCCGTAACGGCATCCTGCGCACCATCCACCGTCTGGGTAATGCTGGTGTAGACATATTGGCAGCGGATGTCCTTTTCGTAGTCGGCGCCGTTATAGGAAAATTCCAGCCTGTAGCCGATGGCTGCGCACTCGATGTGATTGAGAACCGACACAAAGCGGATGCCCCAGACGCCGTCCTTGGCGGAGGTGGTCTGGTAGCCTGTAAACTCCGGCAGCAGCGACTCGTACACCGCATAGATGGTATGGCTCTCCATGACGTTCGGAATGACCGTGATCGGCGCTCCGTTCTCATCCTCCCAGCCCACAAAGCGGTAGTTTTGCACGGGCGCGCCGTCGGCCGGTGTGAAATCGGTGGCCAGACGTGCCAGTTGGACGCCGAGCGCTCCGTTCATTCCCACCGTGGTGATTTTGAAGGCGCGCCTGCAGTCCTCCGGAATGGTACCGGCCGAATTGGTGGCCTTGCGTTCCCCGCGCGCATCCTGCACACCGTACCGCATGTTGCCACGTCGGGTGACATTTCCCTCCTCATCGTAGCAGGAGAACTCAACAGAGCTGTCCACCGCATGTGCCGGCACACACGGGAAATCCATACCGAACATGGAAATGACGGTTTTGCTCGGGTCGTGGCAGGCGAGCACGTAATTTACAAAGTGCGCATAGTTGGTGTTCCAATCCCCCTCGGCGGCGCAGACAGGCTTGTAATTCTCCGCGTAGTCTGAGCCGGCGTTGGTCACCTTTGCGGTGGCATACAATACGATGTTGGTGTTGTTGAGCGAAAAATTGTAGTCGCTGTAGGCGATGAACACGCGGACGTCCCCGTCGTATCCCAATTTGTTTTGGATGTAGCTACGGAAGGTGTCCAGCGTGGCCGGATTGCCGGCAGTGCCATAACCGATGGAGTTGGTGGGAATCAGCAGCATGGCGCTCTCGCCGGGCTGAAGGACGCCCTCCTCGTAGGCCGGGTTGGTGTGGGTTGCCTGATAGACATAGGATGCGTCGTTCGGGCCGGCATGGTAGCTGTAGGTGTGCGAGCCGGGATAGAGATAGGCAAAATCCTTACCGTTGCTTCCCAGACCTTGCGCGGCCACCCATGGCTGCGTGTCGCGAACCAGACAGTAGTCGTAAACATTGATGGGGCTTGTGGTGTTGTTATAGACCTCAATCCACTCGTGGTTGGCCCCCTCATATGCCGCCGCAGCCACCATCACCTCACTGATGACCAGCTCGGGGACATACTCGTAGATCTTCAGATTGTCGAGCAGGACATCCATACCGGGCTTGACATAGAGCAGAATCTCGTCCGAAAGCAGACGGTCGGCATAGTTGTTGTTCCACTTGGAGATACCGCTCGAGCGCAGCGTGGAAACCAGCACGCCGTTCATGAACACGGAGATCCCGTCGTAGCGGTCGATCGTGATTTTCACATGAATCCGCTGCCCGTAGATGCTCTCCCCCTCGTTGGGGGTGTCAAACTGCCCGTCGTTGTGCTCATATGTCACCGCGGTGGGGGTGGCGTAGGCGCTGGCTCCCAGCGTGGAATACAGCTCGTTGTTCCAGCCGCCGCTGCCGCCGACGGTATCGTCCCGGAAGTAGTTGTCGATGACGCCGCTGCTGCGGATGTTGGTGTACCAGTACATGTCATGCGCGGCGCCGTCCACCTCCGAGCGCACGGTGCCGCCGCGGAACGAGGCGCCCTGCACGCCGCTCTGGCCGTAGGTATCGGCGGTGTTGCGCTGATAGGTCATATCGTATTCGATGACCGTTGCAGAGGTGCGGATGTTCTCGTCCTTTGCCACCGGATAGGTGTGGGCATCCGCCCAGGACTTGCTGCCCGGCTCTTTTGTGTACTTGGAAACAATGCGTAGCTGACCGTCCGCTGTGACCGAAACGGTCTGATCGGCGCCTGCCGCCTCCCCCCAGCCGATGGCCTGTATCAGCTCATCCGAGGAAAGGCTGCTGTTCAGATCGTCAAAATCGTTTTCGTAATAGACTCTGCCTGAAGCCGGCGCAGCGGCTTCGGCTTCTTCGGCGCTTGCGGAAAACGGAACGAGAGCGGTTATGCCCAGCAGCATGGACAAAACCATGAAGAACGACAGTGCTTTTTTCATACCTGTGTACCCATCAAAATGTTTTGATGTCCCTTTCTGTTTTTTATTGAATAAACCGGGCGCTGCGCCCGATTGATCCCTTATGAATCGGACGGAAACCGATTGCGGTTTTCCCGTTCCATCCGCTTGAATTCCAGCGGCGATACCTTGGTGTGCTTTTTGAAAAAGGCATAAAAGTAGGAGGTATTCTCAAACCCGCAAACGGCGGCGATTTCACTCACGCGCATCCGGGAATAAAGCACCAATCGCTTGGCATGATTGAGCCGGCAATTGTCCCAGAACTCGTGAAAGGTACAGTGCAGATACCGGTTAAAATCACGGTTCAGCTTGGAGCGGCTGACCGAAAATTGCCGGGCTACCGCATCCATGCTCAAATCCTCCTGATAGTGCATGGAAATATAGCGGCAGACCTGCTGCATGTAGGTCTCGGTGCTGGCAATCCGCAGCACACGCTCCTCCGTGCACAGGTGCCAGAGCCGTTTGAGCAGCAGCGCCAGCGCCAATTTCCGTTCCAAGGCGTCAAAGCTGCTGTCCGGGTGCGCAATCATCTCGGCAATGGGCAAGAGCGCATCGGAATGCTCCTGTGTCAGACGGAACAGAAAGGACGTCGTTTCGTTGTGCGCTTCAAAAAGCCTCGCCCCCTCCGTGAGCGACTGAATATCCTTTTGATCGTAGTACATCACAATGCGGAAATACTCCCCCTCTTCTGCCGCCGACATGGAGTGCAGGTTGAACGGGGACGTGATCACAACGCAGGGATCCTCGCACAGCAATTCCTCCGTGTTGAGGATGATCTGCTGCCTGAAAAAGCGAGGGCAGAAGTAAAGCTCGCTCTGCGGATGAATATGCAGATAAGGCATTTTTGCGCTGGTTGTCATATACTCGGTTGGGAGGTGTTCTCCCATATCGAGGTAGATGTCGTTGTCCATTTTCACCTCCCCCGCAGGATATTCTTATTATAAAGGAGATTACTATAAAAAACAATCAACAAAAACTTCAATATTGCACCAAACAGTTCACTTATGGTTCATTCGGGCTGCATAGTTACGAAAAAACACCTGTAATTCGGGGAATAGCAGACAATAATCACCAAATTGATTTCACGCTGAATGCTGTTGCTTTTTTGTATCGGATGCACAAAGGAAACACGGCAAGCGCTGCAAATCATTGGCGTGGCCTGCAAAGACAGCAATGCAGGCCACGCTCTTTATATAGGAATTTGAACAAGCGGCGAAGCAGACAAGCCTCTCCGGTTTTCACGCTTTTGTGCTTATGCTGCGTTGTCAAAACGAAAAAGAGCTCACACCGCAGCCAAAGCTGCGGTGTGAGCTCTTTTCATCAATATTGGGGAAAACGGTTCCGCCTGTGCCCTTGGCGTTGTCCGCCGTATGCAGGGCTATGAAAGACGCCTGTATTCGCGCTTTTTTTGGTATCGTATAATAGTAAATTGCCTCCCTTTTCGATTGCGGCCACGACCGAAGCGCTGACGGGCGTCAATACAGCATGGCCAGCGTTCCCGCCACGATCAGGAACAGCCCGACCCATGCCTTTTTTGCCAGCCGCTCCTTCAATACAATGCAGGAGAAGGCAACGGTAATCACAATGCTCAGCTTATCAATGGGTACCACCACGCCGGCGGGGCCATCCTTAAGTGCGCGATAATAGCACAGCCATGAGGCGCCGGTGGCAAGTCCGGACAGGCAGATGAAAAGCAGGTCCCTCCGGGGAATGGCAGCCGTCTCCCGGATCTTTCCGGTCACCAGAACCACCAGCCAAGCCATGACCAGTACCACAGCGGTCCGGATGGCAGTGCCGAGATTGGACTCCACGCCATCGATTCCGATTTTGCCGAGAATGGCCGTAAGCGAGGCAAATACGGCCGAGAACAGCGCAAGCACAATTCCCTTGTAGCCGCCGGAATTGGAGGCGTCCTGTTTCCGCTCAATCATCAGATAGGTTCCCACCAGAATCACCGCGGCTCCCAGAGCCCCCACCCATGTGACCGGCTCGTGCAGCAGCAGCCAAGCAAGCAGAATGGTGAGCACCGTGCTGGATTTGTCGATCGGTACAATACGGTTGACGTCTCCCACCTGCAGCGCGCGGAAATAGCACAGCCACGAGGCGCCGGTTGCCAGCCCCGAGAGCACCAGAAACAGCCATGTTTTCCCGTCAATCGCGGCAAGCTGGTCCTGTGAGCCAACGATAAATACCATGATGCAGGACATCAGCAAAACAATGCCTGTACGCACGGCGGTTGCCACATTGGAGCCGGTATTCCGGATCCCGATTTTGGCCAGAATCGCGGTGACTCCGGCAAAAAATGCCGACCCGAACGCATACAAAACCCACATATTTCTTTCCTCCTTCCGCCGTGCAGCCCCGCTCCGATCGGCTTTGGTGCGCGCGGCTCTCCCTCAAAACAAACCACAAAGATAACATCCCCGAATGCAGCCGGATTCATACTCATGCCATCCCTGGCTACTGAAAAATCATTGAAATCAATACTTGACTCAATCAACAATCTTTTTTCGTTATGAACATGGAACGGCGGCCCGTTATGTCACACCGGTGTGGGAGCTTTCGGCTTCGCCGGTGTCAGCCGCAGACATCTGCTTCCGTCGGCGCAGGGAGAGCTCCCGCCCTTCCTTTCCGGTCAGGTGTTCGACGGAAATGGCCACCACGCACACACGGGCGTCGTCCGTTTCTATCGCGCGGGTGCGCCCCTCCTCGCTGTCGGTCGGATGATATTTGCAGGCCAACAGCCGGAGTGCCCTGTGCCTTTCGGCAGTATCGGTCAGCTCCCGCGCCCGCCCGAAGGCGATGACGCTGCGGTAATAAGTCGTGTATTCCTGCGGCACTACATTGTCGCAGGAAATCACACAGAAGCAGACCTGCTCATGCCGCCGCAGCGCGTCCAGCTTGTGTCCCGAATCGGCGCAATGAAAATAAATGGTGTGATCGGCATACACATAGCTGAGCGGAACGGCGTAAGGGTACCCGCTGTCTCCCAGCACGGCAAGCACGCCGCTGGAGCCCTGCTCCAGGATCCGGATCGCTTCGTTTTCGGGCAAGCGCTGCCTGTATCTTCTCATTTCCCGAAACATAACAACATTCCTCCCCTGTTCCGCTTTTCCAATAGTATAACACGCCGGCGGCGGTTTGTCAATTCCCATGTCTTCCTGAATGCAGCGAACGCACTCGTTTTTTGATACCGGACATGCCGTCGGCCGGTCATGGCATCGCATACGCGGATGTTTTGCCGAAAATTCGGGTACGACTCCTGCCTCTGCCAGAATCTGGTCTGAATAAACCACACGCCCCGGCGGCAATACTTTTTTTGGGAAAACAGAAACGGGGTTACAGAAAAGAATGTATTATAATAAAGTGGAAATCTGCGGCATGAATACGTCTCACCTGAAGGTTCTGACCGACGAGGAAAAGCGTGATCTGCTGCAGAAAACCAAGGCCGGAGATGAGAAAGCCCGGGGAGAGCTGATCTACGGCAACCTCCGTCTGGTGCTTTCCATTATACAGCGTTTTTCCGGCAGGCGCGAGAACATGGATGACCTCTTTCAGGTGGGATGTATTGGGCTGGTCAAGGCGGTGGATAACTTCAACCTCGATCTGGACGTCAAATTTTCCACCTACGCGGTTCCCATGATCATCGGAGAGATCCGGCGTTACCTGCGGGATAACAACGCCATCCGGATCAGCCGTTCGGTTCGCGACCTCGCCTATCGTTCTCTGCAGGCACGGGAGGAGCTGATTGCCATCAAAGAGGGCGAGCCAACTGTGGAGGAGATTGCCCAGCGGCTCGGGGAGAAGAAGGAGGCGGTTCTGCACGCAATGGACGCCATTGTGGAGCCGATCTCACTTTACGAGCCGGTTTACAATGACAACGGCGATGCGCTTTATCTGATGGATCAGCTCTCGGACACCTCGAGCGGGGACGAGGGCTGGCTGGAAAACATTGTGCTGAAGGAAGCGCTGAACCAGCTTTCCGAACGCGAACGCAAAATCATTCAGCTCCGATTTTACCGGAACAAGACACAGATGGAAATTGCAAGCGAAATCGGCATTTCCCAGGCACAGGTATCGCGGCTGGAAAAAGCAGCGCTCGAAAAGATGCGAAAGCAGATGTAATCAACGGGTTGACGGTCTGCCCCGCCTTGCGCGGGGCTTTTTCATGCTTACCGTATAAAAACCAGACGGCAGAATTGAAATATTTATAAATTATTTTTAATTTTTTTCAAAAAGATATTCCAATTTTCGCTATGGTATGATATAATATATGCGCAACAAACCGAAAGGCTGTCGTCCGGCGACAAGTCAATATACATTATCGGAGGATAAAACCATGGCTATTAAAATGAGAATCCTGTATGCATCCGGGAAAAGAAAAATTCACGCTCTGGCGAATGCAATCAAAGATAAATACGAGCTTGCATTCAACTCGGTGGACGTCATCCCCCCTGCATACTCCTGCGACAAGGAGCGCATCGTCATTCTGGCAGTTTCGGCAAAAGGGGAAATCAGCGATTCCCTGCGCCTGTTCTGCAAGGAGCTGACAAAAGCGCGCGCGCAGAATGTAGCCCTGATGATCGATGGTGATGAAAAGATTGCCAACCAACTCAAGCAAATATTGGCAGAGGCCGGCACCAATGTGGTGGATGAGGTGCTCTACATCAAGGGCGGCCTGCCGATTATCGGAAACAATCCGAAGCCGGAAGAAAAAACCGCTGTGTTTGAGTGGGTTGACCGCGTGATACAGGATCTCAAATAAAGGCACCGGTTCCTGCAATAGGAGTCGGCATATATGCAGGCTGACGCCGGCAAAAAAGGACGGAGCAAATCCGTCCTTTTTTGCTGCCGCCTCTGCTGCGGCGGTTGAAGAAGCCCGCTTGATGGGGGGAAAGACAATCCTGCAAACCGAACACAGCTCCCATCCCTGCGCGCCGCCCCGCAGCCATGCCCATCCGGACTCATTTTGGTGGAGCCGGTTCCAGCAGGCATGCGATGGTTTTTGATGTAAAGGTGGCTCCCACGGTATCCGGCTTTCCCGTCAGCAGAAGCGAATGCATTCCGGCAGCCTTTGCTCCCGCAATGTCGCTCTCCGGCGTATCCCCTACAAACAGGCATTCCTCCGGCGGAATCCCGAGCTGCTCGGCGCAGATGCGATAAACCGATGGGTTTGGTTTGGCAATCCCCGCCTCCTCCGAAATCAGAATCGCCTCAAAATACCGGCGCAAACCTGCGGACTGAATTTTTGCATTCTGATAAATCCCCGCGCCGTTGGTAATCAGCCCCAGCAAAAGCCCGCTGCCGCACAATGTCTCCAGCGTTCGCACCGTCCACGGGAAGCAGACCGCCGAATGCACATAAAGCATAAACCATTCCTGCCAGAATTCCGGAAAGGCTGGCGGATTGCGCCAGCCCCAGTGCCGGCAGAAGCCTTCGAAGGCTGCGGCGCGATCCGGCGCGTGATAAATCTCAATCAACTCGGTTCGCTGTCGGGGATTGTCCCGGCACAGGTATTCCGGATAGCGTTCGCAGTAACGCCCATAGGCCAAACGGAAGGAGCCGGCATTGTCAATCAGGGTTCCGTCAAGATCAAAGATCACCGCCCGGTATCTGTTCCATAACATGCTGCTTTGCCTCCTCATCCCTGAGATTCAGCCTGCTGATAATCAGAAAAACAACCATGTAGCCGATCAGTATGCTGACGACATCCATCACGTAAGCGAAAATGATAAACAGAAGATCATATAGATTTTGCGCACTCCCGTAGAAAATGTCGTAACCGATCCGCCCCAACAATTTGAGCGCAGCGGGCATGGACACCGCCAGCAAGGCACAGCGCAGAATCGGATTGGAAAAATCAAACAGCTTGGGGAGCAGAATCTGCCGGTTGGGATCAGATCCGTGCCTGCGTTCCATCAAAAGATATATCATCAAAACGACAAACGCCATTTGACAACAGTCCAACCCAATATCTATGAGCATATACAGCAGATCCAACCCCAGCGAATCCCACCCGACGCCGCCTGCCAGCATGGCATAGGATATACCGAGCGTGATGATATAGCGTGCCGCTACGCAGACCGCATAACAGATCAGATAGGCTTTGCAGCGCTTGAGAGAATACCGTGCCGCCAAATAAATTGCATAGGCAAACGCAACCCAGTAAAAGAGATACTGCACGATCCACTGCACCGCGTCCCAGATGGCAGGAAATGGGGTATCGGCAATGACCACGTCGCTCGACGACCACAGGTATACCGGCGTGCAGACAGCCGCGTAAAACAAAACGATTGCTGCGATGACCCAGCCCCCCATGCGGGTGGTTTTCCGCCTTCTTTCCTCCAGCCAAATTGTTTGATCCATCTGCCGTCCGGCTCCTTTCCATACGTTCCTGAAATCCAAATTTAGCGCCGCGTCCCGGATCCTGCTCCGCCGTCGCGGAGCACCGCATGCAGAGGCATCCGCCTGCAAGCCGCGCCTGTCCGCCGATGCCCGCACCCCGCTTTCGGTCGCCGGGCTGCGCTGTGTTGTCTTCTGTTTTCATTATAACACAGTCTATGCCGGATTTCCTCTCCATTTTGTAAACATTTCGTCCGAACCCGCATATTCTTTAAGGCAATGCCGCGCCGGCCGCAGCATAGCGCCCGGTGATTGCATGTATCTCAGGAAAAAAGCCGGAAACGAAGGGAGACCGCAGCTATGAACGAAGAACCGCGGATTTTGAATTACCGCCAACCACTCGATTACCGGGAGCTGACCCGCATCACCGATCTGCTTGCGAACAGGTATCCGTTTCTGTCGGTTACCAGCCTTGGCACCAGCATCCTCGGGAAAAGCATCCCCGTTTTGATTCTGGGGCAAGGCCCGAGCCATATTCTGTACATCGGCGCTCATCACGGCATGGAATGGCTGACATCGGTTTTGCTGCTGCGCTTTGTAAACGAATTCTGCGAATTTTATCAGGCCGGAAAAACCATTTACCGAGTATCTCTGCCGGTGTTCTGGGAGCAATTCACACTGCATGTGATTCCCATGCTGAACCCGGACGGTGTGGACTACCAGATCAACGGAGTCTCACCGGAAAACCCGCTGTACAGCCGTGTGCTGGCCATGAACGGCGGGAGCGATGACTTCACCCACTGGCAGGCAAACGCGCGCGGGGTGGACCTGAACCACAACTATGACGCGGGCTTTCAGGAATACAAGCAGCTTGAGGCGGAACAGGGGATTGGCTGCGGCGCGCCGACGCGGTACAGCGGACAGGAGCCGGAATCCGAGCCGGAGGTGAAGGGGCTGTGCAATTATATCCGCTTTCACGATCACATCCGTCTGATTCTGACGCTGCACACGCAGGGAGAAGAGATCTACTACCGCAGCGGCGGGAAGACCCTGCCCGGAACCTGCGCTGCCGCACGCAAAATTTCCAGCCTTTGCGGCTACCGCCTGTCAGAGGCCGAGGGGCTGGCCTCCTACGGAGGACTGACCGATTGGTGCATCCGGAGCTGTGCCATTCCCGCGCTGACGCTGGAATGCGGAAAAGGAGTCAATCCCCTGCCCCTCTCCGGCTTTTTCCCGATTTATGCGCGTCTGCGCGAGACTCTGTTCGTGGCTCCGGGCCTATATTGAGCGGCCTTCTCTCATCGCTTCCCTCCGTCCGGATTTGCATTCCCACATTCCAAAAGGCCACCCGCGCATCCGGGTGGCCTTTCACCATGTATTTCAGTTTGCGTAGGCTTCAAACAACGCTGCCACGTCGTCGGAGGTCACCGTATCATCGTCCTCAAACGACCCCAGCAGAACATCCGCATAGAGCTCCAGCACGCTGTCGTCCAGCGGCAGCTCCTCCGAGGTGTTTGCGGAATATGCCCGGCGCATGGCCTCGGTCAAAGCGGCTTTCTGTTCATCCTCCGTCGCTGTTCCGCCGCGGATATTGTTCAGGGTATCGGCGATCTCGCCGGTATACCGGCCGAAGGCCTCCGGATCCATAGTGGAAGCCTGCAGCGTGGAGCCGATGGCCCGCATACCGATCGTGGTAATGTCATCAATCAATGGCTCAAAATTCTTGTTTTTCTCCATCTCGGCAATCAAAGCAGCCACAGTCGAGCCTTTGGTAAGCTGCTGGGTGACCGCGTCCGGATCCGACCCAAGGTTGGCAAGCACGCCATCCCGCACCATCACATCCAGGATATCGGCAAGTGTATCCAGATTGGCACACAGCACATCCGGATTGCGTGCGTCCGTGTGGAAAATTTCGAGAATGTGCTCAAACAAATCGGTAAAAATCGCCGGACCGCCCTGCTCAATGTCCGGGCGCTCCAGCCCCAGAAAACGGCCGTTTCCGTCCTCGTCCAGCCATGCGTCGGTTGCGCCGTAAACCAATTCTCCCGCAACGGCAGGCAGCAGCTTAGAGTCTTCAAAGCAATCCACCATATGCCGCAGTGCCTGCGTCTGCTGCTCGTTGAAATCGGCAAGCTCCTCTTCTGTCAACGCCCCGACATCGGCAACAAAGCGGCCGATGGCATCCACCTCATCCGGCAGCGTGGTCTTCTCCCCCGAAACCCGAAAGGTGGTCAGCGAACGGCAGAACGCATTTCCGCCCAGCGTACGGTATACAACGGTCAGCGGCGCTTTGTTCACGCTTTCAATCATCTGCCTCGCCTCCACCACGTCAAAATCCTCGACATACTCGGAGTTCTCGGGCAGAGCGCCAAGGCTTGCCACTGCGTCCACCACGGGTGGGAGGCAGTTGAGATAGCACACCACCGGCGTCATAATGACAAACACAGTGAGCAGCACCTGCACAAAGGTGTAGGCAAGAATACGGAACGGCGCGCGCTTGCGCTTGGCGCGTCCCGAAGCCAGGTGAACAATGGCTGTAATGAGAAAGACCAGATAGGTGATCATCCCCGATACCACGGAGAGCGAAACAAACACGGCAAGAAACACAGCCGGCGCAATGATTGCCCCTCCGCAGGCCGAGAGCGCGTTCTGCAGCGGCTCCGCCCCCTGCAGCAGCCGCCAGAACTCCAGTTCGGTTCCGCTGGCATTGGCGGCCATATAATCAATCCACACAGCAATATCCGAGTACCGGAGATCCTTTGCCAAAAATGCGGCAATCATTGCCAGAATCAGGCAGACGGCAACCGTGATAAAGCGAATGCGCACCCGTTTCAGCCCGAGCAGAATTCCCCACGCAAAGGCAACCAGCAAGGCGATTGCCGGGATCAGAAGGCTCAAAAACCCCCCCATACCATATCTCCTTCAAAGTTTATGACAAAAATCTGATGATCGTCCACAGATACCTCCATGCAGACCATACCATTGTCATTGTATCATATATTTGAGAAATTGTCAATTGTTTTTTCAAAAAAGGCGGTGAAAGCAGGTCCGAAATGCGCCATTTTCAATAGAAAACACCATTTTCTGTAAATTTCTACAAAAAAATAAAAATATAACCGATCGGCCAGGCAGACAACACCCCGGACGGAATGGGGATGCACGTATCATTGCCCACAGTGCGCCTGCCGATTCCCGACAATTGAGAAGGACTTGACATTCCGCCTGTTTTGTAATATAATAAACACGGAATTCTACCGGGTGCGCATGCTGTTCGGCGCCTTCCCCGCTATTGGGAAGGAACGGAGCCGGCCGCGGCATTGCATCCGAAAAAGCCGGAGAACAAGGAGGTTAAAAATGGGTACATCGATCAGGCGGGCCGTCCCTGCCGATCTTGCGGCAGTGGTCAGACTGCTCTATGAGGTTCAGGAGGTTCACGCGCAGGGGCGGCCGGATCTCTTTGTCCGAGGCGGCAGAAAATACAGTGATGAGGAGGTCCTGCGGATTTTTGCAGATGAAGCCCGGCCGGTCTTGGTTGCGGAGCTGGAGGGAGCGGTGGTCGGCTATGCCTTCTGCATCTATGAGCAGACGCCTCCGAGCAGCTCGCTCAGGCCGATGAAAACGCTGTATCTGGACGATCTTTGTGTGGATGAGGCATGCCGCGGCCGGCATGTCGGAACCGCGCTGTACGAGGCGGTGCTCGCGCTGGCAAAAGAGAGCGGCTGCGACCGTGTGACCCTGAATGTATGGAGCCTGAACGACAGCGCCATGCGCTTTTACGAACGACGCGGGATGCGTCGGCTGAAGGTGACCATGGAGCAGATGCTTTGAACCCGTACCGTGGGCGGAAAGAGACGGTACGAAAAACGCATATCTGAATCTGCTGAAGCACTGGTGTGACCGGCTGCTGGAGCTTCAGATCAGGGAAATACCAGACAACCGGCTACACGGCAGAAGTTCTGCCCGGCCTGATGCTGCTCTTCCGGGAAACGGGAAAGGAACGCGCATCGCCACACAGGCAGCACCCCCGCAGGGCGGAAAAGAGCCCTGCGGGGGTGCTTTTTATGTCTCATTATTGTGCGGCTGATCCGCTTGACTCGGTTGATCCGCTTGACTCGGCTGATCCTCCTGATTCACTTGATTGATTCGCTTGATCTGCCTGAACCGGCTGCTCCGGTTGAACCGATTGGTCCGGTTGTATTGTTTGAGCTGATTGTATCGGCTGATTTGGCTGCTCCTCCGCGTTAGCCGCTGCGGCGTGCTTTTTGCAGATCCGGTTATAAATCAAAAGGCCGGCCACACTGATGGCGATGGCAACCGCAAACACAATAACGGCAAACAGATAGCTTTTGTCCCCCAAGGCGCTGCCGCCGATGGTG
The DNA here is from genome assembly GCA_944391805.1 of uncultured Clostridia bacterium. Classification (GTDB taxonomy): domain Bacteria; phylum Bacillota; class Clostridia; order Oscillospirales; family CAG-272; genus UMGS1865. The sequence goes on along the minus strand of CALXUY010000053.1, from coordinate 35,313 downwards.
GAGGTCACAAGCGAGGGGATGCGGCCAAACGAGCAGATCAGCATCCACTGGCCGATTTTCATATCGGTCAGTCCCGCAAAATAGCAAAGCAAATCCTTCGGGGTTCCCGGAATCATGAAAATCAACAGAAACAGGATGTCCTTTTTGGTTGACGTCTTGAGAAATTTGACCGATTGCAGCTTTTCCTGCGAAAAAAAGATGCCGACCAGCTTCATGCCGAACCGCCGCACCAGCAGAAACACAATCATGCTGCCCACAAATGAGCCAAGCATACAGAGAAAGGTCCCTTCCAACGCGCCGAACGCATACCCGCCTGCAATCTCCAACGGCTCCCCGGGAATGATTGCGATCACCACCTGCAGGATCACCATTCCGAGATACGCAAGCCTTCCGGTGAACGCATGCGCGTCGATCCATGCGCGGAACCGTTCCGGGTCGGTGATAAAACGAATGAGCGGCATTCCCACCAACCATACCAGCAGCCCGATGGCCGCCAGCAATATGCCAATGACGACGCCCGCGATGATTTTTTTCCGTTTGGATGTGTTGCTTTGACTCATATCTTACCATACCCTTTTGCGAACGGTGCCGCCCGCACCAATCGCGTGCAAAATATTGATGATGCGAAAACAATCTGTTCACGGGGAGCCTTCCGGCAGGCCGGCCCGGTTACGGGAACAGGATTGCCTGCCCCTCAAAGCCCCCCGTCTTCTGTGTCAGATGCGTTCAAAATCCTGTGCCCCGTGCTTGCAGACCGGGCAGACAAAATCCTCCGGCAGAGTCTCTCCCTCGTACACGTAACCGCAGATTTTGCAGCGATAGCCGGACTTTGGCGCCTCTTCAGCGGGGCGCTTCGGCTTGACGTAGCTGTGATAATCCGAGTAGGTCATGGTCGGCTCCTCACACAGGATGCCTGCATCGGTCAGATCCGCAATGAACAATATGTGCGAACCGAGATCCACACTGCTGCACACGCTGCCGGATACAAAGGCATTGGTATACTCGGTCAGGCGAAGCAGGCCGTTCTGGGTGCGGATCACCGAGCCGAAGCCCTGAAATTTATTTGTTTCCCTTCCGGATTGAAAGCCGAAGCGCCGGAACAGCGCATACGGCGCTTCACGCGAGAGCATGGAGACCGTCAGCGCCCCGGTGTGCAGAATCATATCGCAGGTCAGATTTTTTCTGCTGACACAGACCGAGATCCGATTCGGGGAATCGGTCACCTGTGAAAGCGTGTTGATGATGCAGGCATTGTCAAAGTCCTGCTCACGCGCCGAGAGCAGATACAGCCCATAGGGGATTTGAAACAGTGCTTTTGGATTCATGGGGCATTTACCTCCTTGGTGGGTTCAGACCTGCCTCTGCACGCTCTTGTACTCGTCATAAAACCGATAGAACGGACAGTCCCCGGTGTGCCCGGAGAGAAAACGGGAAAGCTCATCCTGATCCAGATTGACGCGGCACTCGTATACGTCGTATTCTTCATCGTAATTGTAGAATACACAGGTCTCGCAGCTTCCGGTCTGTTTTTGCTTTTGATCCATTTGTTCTTCCTCCTCATCAGTTTTGATATAGAGCCATTTTTATTATACACGATTTTTGTGAAAATGTAAAGAGTACATCGTGAAATTCTGTCATTTTTTTTGCGAACTTTCTTTTCTCGCGCGGTCTGCCGGCAACATGCCGTTTTTTTTCTCCGTATTCCCGGCAATTTTGTTCAGGCATATCAAAAATTTCGGCAGATACAGGGGGAATGCAATGATACTTGACAACAAAGAGGTGATGTGATATAATGGAGCCGCTGCCGGGGAACATCACGGCGCAAACAAAGAAGCAGCAAAAGGAGCATTCATGAAACTGGAGTTGAACAACATTGAAAAGAGCTTCGGGGAAAAGCAGGTGCTAAAGGGCGTATCGCTGACCGCCGAAGGCGGCAAGGCCTTTGGCCTGCTTGGCAGAAACGGAGCCGGGAAAACCACATCCATCCGCATTCTGATGAATGTGTTCCCTGCCAACAGAGGCCGAGTTCTGCTGGACGGCCGGCCGATTGACTACCGCAGGGTACGCTTCGGCTACCTGCCCGAGGAGCGCGGGCTTTACCCGAAAAAGAAGATCATCGATCAGCTGGTGTATTTTGCCGAGCTGAAGGGGATGGGGCACGCGGACGCGGTGCGCTCGGTGGACAAATGGCTGGAGCGGCTGGGTATGACCGAATACCGGGCCAAGCGGCTGGATACGCTCTCCAAGGGCAATCAGCAGAAGATTCAGCTCATCACCGCTCTGGCGCACGACCCGCAGATTGTGATTCTGGACGAACCGTTCTCCGGGTTGGACCCTGTGAACGCCATGCTGCTCAAGGACGTGGTGCGGGAAGAGATCGCCAAGGGCAAGATCGTGCTGTTTTCCAGCCATCAGATGAATTACATTGAGGAATTCTGCGACAGTATCGCCATTCTCAACGGCGGGCAGGTGGTGCTTGCCGGGGAGCTGCACGAAATCAAGCGCAACTATCCGCGCAACCGGCTTGTGGTACAGTCAGCCGAGCGCGAGCGGATTCTCGGCGAGCTGGGGGATTGCTGCCGGGCGACCGAAAACGGCGCGCTGCTGATCACGCTTCCCTCCCCTGCGGACAAGGCCGGAATGATGAAGCGCCTGACCGAGCACTACGATGTGGACGAAATCAAGGTGTTTGAGCCGTCCCTGAACGATATTTTCGTGGAATACGCGGGAAACCGGAGCTGAGAGGAGCCTGTGATGAAACAGTTTGGAAAAATTCTGAAATTTGAATTGAGAAATTATCTGCAGAACAAGGTGTTTATCGGCATCACATTGTTTCTGGTGATCGCGCTTGCGATTGTCATGTTCTTCCCCCGCATCATGGAGCACTTCAGCGGAAATGAGAGCGGGGACGGAGAACGTCCGGTGATGCTGATAGCGAACGACTCGCCCGAACATGCCGAGATGGTACAGGCAGCCTTTGCGGCCGTTTTTGCGCAGTATGAGGTCAGGTTGACCGACGCGGATCCGGCCGCCGTGCAGGAGCAGATCACCTCCGGAGAGGCCGAATGCGCGTTTGTGCTGCACAGCCTGCAAAGCTACACCTATTACGTCAACAATCTCTCGATGTACGATTCCAATCCCACAACGGCCGATGCGGTTCTGCAAAGCCTGTACCGCACCAACGCCATGATCGAAAACGGGCTGACCCCCGAGCAGGCGGAGCAGATCCTCTCGGTTCAGATTGCGCACGAAACCCGGAGTCTCGGCAAGGATCAGTTCCAGAACTTCTTTTACACCTATGTCATGATTTTTGCGCTGTATATGGTGATTCTGCTTTACGGGCAGATGGTGGCAACCAACGTGGCGACAGAAAAGAGCTCCCGCGCGATGGAGCTGCTGATTACCAGCGCCAACCCGGTCAGCATGATGTTCGGCAAGGTGATTGCCTCCTGCCTCGCCGGGCTGCTCCAGCTGGTAGCGGTTTTCGGTACCGTGCTGGTCTGCTTCCGGCTCAACCGCTCCTATTGGGCCGGCATGGAATCCTTCTTTGATATGCCGCCGGAGCTCTTCCTCTATATGCTGGTGTTTTTTGTGCTGGGCTTTTTCATCTATGCGTTTCTGTACGGCGCCATCGGCTCAACGGCGACCAAGCTCGAGGACATCAACACCTCGGTCATGCCGATTACGGTGCTGTTTATTGTAGCGTTTATTGTCGTCATCTTTTCGATGACCTCCGGAGATGTGGACAACACCGTGATGCGGGTGTGCTCCTATATTCCCTTCACCTCTCCGATGGCCATGTTCACACGGATCGCCATGAGCACCGTTCCCTTCTATGAAATTCTGATCTCCATTGTCATTCTGATCGGCTCGGTGATCGGCATCGGCGTGCTGTCCGCAAAAATTTACCGCGTGGGCGTGCTGCTCTACGGAACCACCCCCAGAATCGGCGCGATTCTGAAGGCGATCCGAAAAGCCTGAATATTGCAGAACAGCCTGCCGAGCTTAGCCTGACCCCGATGACCGCACGGGCGTTTTTGACCGCGTCCGGCCTTCCAAATCATACAGAAAACCATCCACGGAGGAGAAAACCAATGGGAAAACACGAACGCTTTTGGGGCTTGCATTTCGATTTCCACGCGGAGGACAAGGAGGAGATCGGCATTCGCACCAATCAGGAGGACATTGAAGCATATATCCGCGCGGCACGCCCGACCTTTTTGCAGTGCGATACCAAAGGGCATCCCGGAATTTCCAGCTACCCGACGAAGGTCGGGCGGCCTGCGGCGCATCTGCACGGAGACAATCTGAAAATCTGGTGCGAAACCGCCCGGAAGCACGGCCTGCCGATTTATGCACACTATTCCAGCCTTCTGGACGGCGCCTATGCGAAGACGCATCCGGAGGAGGTCTGTCTGGATGAAAGCGGGACGCCGCAGAAAAGCGCCGGGCAGGAAATCATCAGCCTGTTCGGAAGCTATGTGGACAATCTGATGCTTCCCCAGCTCAAGGAGCTGGCCTCCGACTACGGCATGACCGGCGTCTGGATCGACGGCGACTGCTGGGCGGTCCGAAGGGACTGCTCCCCGCTGGCAATGGCTGCCCTGCACGGCCCCCTGACGCGGGAGGAGCACAACCGGAGAATGCGGGAAGCCTATGTTGCTTACCTGCGCCATGTGACAGAGGAAATGCGGACATACGCTCCGGATTTTCAGGTGTTGAGCAACTGGGCGTATTCGAGCTATCAGCCGGAGCGCCCGGAGGTGGACCTCCCCTCCCTGTCGGGAGACTTTTCACTGGTCAACAGTGTGCATTCCGCGCGCTATGAGGGGCGCTGCCTGGCAGCGCAGGGCAAGCCATGGGATCTGATGACCTGGGGATTTGTCGGGCGGCAGCATCCCATCGGGGTGGCGGCGGAAAAGCCGGATGTGCAGCTCTACCAGGAGGCGGCAATGGTCCTCTCTTTGGGGGGCGGATTTGAAGTATATGTATCCATGAATCCGGACGGAAGCGCGCCATGCTCCACCTGTGAGCGTCTGCGCGAGGTAGGCGACTTTGTGCTGGCGCGCAGAAAGAATTTCGGCAAGCCTACGGTGGCACAGGTAGGCGTGTTCTACTCGGCGGACGCGAGATACCGGAACAGCGACAAAATATACACGCCTGCAGGCGCCACCAATTCGCTGATCGGCGCCCTGAACTGTGTGCTGGATGCGCAATACACCGCCGATGTGCTGATGGAATACCAGCTTGACCGGCTGAGGAGGTATGACATGATTCTGATCCCGGAGTGGACCGGGATGCGTGAGGAGGTCTGCCAAGCGCTGCTCCAATATGCACAGGAGGGCGGCGCGCTCGTGTTGGTCGGTGCGGACGTGTGTGTGGAATTCGGAGCCAAAGTGGGTCAACGCTTTGAGAAGCTGCCCGGAACCGGTCTGCAATACCTCCGCCATACCGACGGCGGATTTGCCAGCGTGCAGGGCCGATTTGCCGATGTGATACAGGGCGAGGACTGCTTTTATTCTCTGAACGATCTGCGGGACCGCAGCGTTCCTTCCTACCGCATCGACGCATACAGAGCCGGAAAAATTGCCTACATCCCCTGTGATCTCGGCAGCTACTACTGCCAGTGCCGCTCCTATATCCTCAGCGACTATCTGAAGCGTATCTGCACGGAGCTTTGTCCGCCGGTTGTGGAAATCAACCGCGAGCTGATCGACCTGAGCATGCAGCGGGACGATACGGGGATTCTGCTCAATCTGGTCAATATGCATCAGGGACGTCATGACCAGATGTTCCCGGTCTATCGTGAGGTGATTCCGGTGCATGATGTGGAAATCACGGTGCACAAGCCATTCCGGAAGGTCTCGGCGCTTACCGGTGAGTCCGTTCAGTGGGAGCTTGTGGACGGCGGCATCCGCATTCACCTTCCGAAGCTGGAGATTCATACCGTGTTGGAGCTGTCGTAAATGGTGCCACGCGGTTCCGTCCGGAAAAGCCGGTACCGCAATGACCGTTTCTGCCTTGCGCCAATCCCGATCACGGCGGCAGAAGGCATCGCAAAAAGGGGGGAGGATTTGACCGCACGGTCAAATCCTCCCCCCTTTTTTGTAGCCAAGCGCCTGGCCGACAGGGACAACGGCCCCCGCATTGCCCGGCGATCAGCGCAGAATGACGTTTTCCTCCCCGAGAAGCGCACGGAATTCGGAGAGCAGATAATCGCTCAGCGCCACTCCGGGAGCCGAAAAATCGTATTGCTTGGTGGATGCGTCATAAAATGCGACCGGGAAAAAGCCGTCGAAAATCTCGGCCAAATTCCGGGCCTTGCGGTAGAGCAAGCCCTCGCTGTCCGGCACGCGCAAAAAGAGACGCTTCGGATTTCGGGGTGCTGCCGGCGGCGCTCCCGCCTCCCGTGCAGCGCTGGGCTCGGTACCGGCTGCACGTTGGGCTGCACCGGTGGCAATTCCGGCTGAACGGGATGCGCCCGCAGCGCCCGCGGCGCCCTCCGGCTGCCCGGCAGGCGCCCGGAACTCGGAATTTTCCACCAGCCGCTCCATACGGGTCACCAGCAGCTTGGGCGGCTCCTCCTCCCGCACCGAAACCGTGCCGGTGACACAAACGGCAAGATCGCTCCGGATCAGATAGGCAAACTCCCCGAACTGGCGGGAAAAGGCGATGCACTCGATTTCCCCGGTCTGATCCTCCACCGTAAAGAAGGCCATCCGGTCTCCGTTTTTGGTGTTTTTCTGGGAGACCGCCGTGATCATGCCGGCTACCGTCGCCTTTGCGCGGTCGGCTACGTCGGCCTCTTCTCCGACAAAACGGCCGATCGGCTCGGGAGCGAGCTGCGCCAGATGCCGGGAGTAGCTGTCGAGAAGCTGGCCCGAGAAGAACATGCCGGTGGCCTCCCGCTCCATGAGCAGCTTTTCGCGCACATCGAGATCGGGAATTTCGGGATAGGAGAACCGCGCCGCCTGATCCGCGGCGGCCACACCCGGGGCTGAGAACATATCCAACTGGCCGGCAAGGTTGTTTTTTCCCTTCTCCGCCGCCTGGTCGATCAGTTTTTCATAGGCGGCCAGCAGGCGGCTGCGATACACCCCGAGACGGTCAAAGGCACCGGCCTTGATCAGCGACTCCACCATGCGCTTGTTGAGGTCGCCCGCGCTCATGCGGTTGATAAAATCCTCAAATGAGGCGAATTTCGCCTGCTGCCGCTCCTCCAGAATCTGCGCGAGAAACTTGTTGCCCACATTGCGGATGGCCAAGAGCCCGAAGCGGATGCTGCCCCCGCTGACCGAAAAGTACATCCGGCTCTCGTTGATGTCGGGCGGGAGCACCTGAATCCCCCGCGTGCCGCACTCCGAAATATACTCCGCCACCTTGGTCTGGTTGCCCAGCACGCTTGTGAGCAGCGCGGCGAAATATTCGCGCGGATAATGCTGCTTGAGGTAGGCCGAACGGTAGCAGATCACCGCATAGGCCGCCGCATGGGATTTGTTGAAGGCGTAATTGGCAAAGCTCTCCATATCGGCGAACAGCTTGACCGCGGTTTCCTCGGGTACGCCTCTCTCGGTTGCGCCCCTGACAAAGCTCTCCTGCTCTGCCATCAGCACCGACGCCTTCTTTTTGGACATGGCGCGGCGCACGATGTCGGCGTGCCCGAAGGTGTAGCCGGCAACCTCGCGGAAAATGCTCATCACCTGCTCCTGATACACCACACAGCCATAGGTGGAGCGCAGAATCGGCTCGAGCAGCGGGCTGTCGTAAACCACCTTTTCGGGGTGATGGCGGCATTCCACAAACCGGGGTATGGAATCCATCGGTCCCGGGCGGTAGAGCGCAATGGCGGCAATGATGTCGTCCAGCCGCTCGGGCATCAGGGTGGTGAGCATCTGCCGCATTCCACCCGACTCGAGCTGAAACACGCCGCTGGTTTTTCCGGACGAGATGAGACGGAAGGTTTCGGGATCGTCCAAGGGAATCTTCTCGATGTCAAAATCCGGCTGATTTTCATGAATCTGGGTCTCGGCGTCGTGAATGATGGTGAGATAGCGCAGCGCCAGAAAATCGAATTTGAGCAAACCGAGCTTTGCCACGGTATCCATGTCGAACTGGGTCACAACGGTGCCGTTGCTCACGGCCAGCGGCACATAATCCGACACCGGAAGCTCGGTGATGATAACGCCGGCCGCATGCACCGAGATGTTGCGCGGCATTCCCTCCAGCGCCATGGCGGTATCCACCAGCAGCCGGACCTGCTCCGAGCCCTCATACAGCTTTTTGAGATCCGGCATTTTGAGCGCCATCGAAATCGTGATGTTCAGCTCCTGCGGCACCGCGCGGGCGACCACGTCCACATCGGCGTATGCCATGCCGAGCGCGCGCCCGACGTCACGGATCGAGGCTCTCGCCGCCAGGGTTCCGAAGGTGATGATCTGCGAGACGTGATCCTTTCCGTATTTGCGGATCACATAGTCGATGACCTCGTCCCGCCGGTTATAGCAGAAATCGATGTCAAAGTCGGGCATGCTCACGCGCTCGGGATTGAGAAAGCGCTCAAACAGCAGGTCAAAGCAGAGCGGGTCCACATCGGTGATGCCGAGCGCATATGCGACAAGGCTTCCGGCACCCGATCCTCTGCCCGGCCCCACCGGAATATCCTGCGAGCGTGCATAATTGACATAATCCTGCACGATGAGATAGTAATCGGCATAGCCCATTTTGAGGATGACCGAAAGCTCGTATTCCATGCGCTCGCGGTACTCCTGCTCGGGGTGTTCGGCAAAGGTGATGTGACCGAGGCTGACGCGCCGTGCAAAGCCCTCCTGCGCCAGGCGGCAGAGGTGATCGCCTGCGCTCTCCCCGGCCGGGCATGGAAATTTGGGAAGATAGGTTGCCGAAAAATCAAACTCCACCGAGCAGCGCTCGGCTATGCGGCAGGTATTGGACAGCGCCTCGGGATACGCGCGGAAGATCATGGACATCTCGTTGCTGTCCTTCATATAGAATTCGTCGGTGGCAAAGGCGGCCGGGCGGCCGGCGTCCACCGTGGTGTTGGTCTGAATGCACATCAGCACCGCCTGCGTCTGGGCGTCCTGCCGGCGCAGATAGTGACAGTCGTTGGTGGCCACCAGCGGCAGGCCGCACTCCCGCGCCAGATCGACCAGCATCGGGAGCATGGTTTTCTGCTCGGGCAGGTCGTGGTTCTGCAGCTCAATATAGAAGTGCTCCTCCCCGAAGATTTCCCGATAGCGCAGCGCCGTCTCTTTGGCGCCTGCAAAGTCCCCTCTTGCCAGCAGCTTGGGAATGCGGCCGCCCAGACACGCCGAGAGCGCGATCAGGCCCTCATGGTACCGGCGGAGCAGCTCCTCGTCCACACGCGGCCTATTGTAAAAGCCCTCGGTGAACGAGAGCGAGACCATCTGCGAGAGATTCCGGTAGCCGGTCTCGTTTTCACAGAGCAGGACAAGGTGATCGGCATAGCCGTCGGCTCCGCCTGTTTTCTCAAACCGGGAGCCGTGCGCCACATAGACCTCGCAGCCAATGATCGGTTTGACCCCTGCATCCCGGCAGGCCTGATAGAAGACCACCGCGCCGTACATCACGCCGTGATCGGTCAGCGCCACTGCCTCCTGCCCGCATTCCTTTGCCCGCCGGGGAATGTCGGCAATGCGGCAGGCCCCGTCGAGCAGGCTGTATTCGCTGTGCAGATGCAGGTGAACAAATCCGTTCATATCAAATCTCCTTTCGCTCGGGAACCTGCCTGTGCGGAGGTTTCCGCTTGCCGGTGGTACAGGCGTAAATGGTCTGGCTCCCGCTTCCCACGGGGACAGCATGGCGCCTTTGCCGGGGGGAACCGCCTTCCATGCAAAGCTCTGGGCGCTTCAGGGCTTGTCTGCCGCCTCAATCAGCTTTTGCAGGCGGTGGTTCAGCCCGGATTTTGTGATGGGAGGCAGATGCAGCAGGCGCAGCTCCTCCAGTGTGGCGTCGGGATGCTCCGCCCGCAGGCGCGCGGTGACCCGCAGCGGCTCGGGCAGTTGCGCCAACATACCGGTGAGGGTCAGCTTCTCGATTGCGGCCATCTGCCGTGCCGAAGCGGAAACGCTCTTTTCTATGTTCTTTGCCACACAGTTGGTGGCCCGGTTTTCCTGATTGCGGATCTCGCGCTCGATGCGGATATTCATCATCTCCATAGCGCTTTTGCCGGCGCCCGCCAGCGCAGCCAGATCCTCCGCCGAGGCGCAGTCCTTGTAGTACAGCCCAACGCTGTCTCCCCGGTGAATCACGCCGGGCGGATACCCACAGGCGGCGAGGAACTCCGCAAGAAAGCCGGCGCGCGCGGGATGCCGGAGCGTCAGCTCGAAATGCGTGGATCTGTGCGGGTCATTGAGCGTTCCGACAGACAGAAAAGCCCCGCGCAGAAAGGCGGAACGGCAGCTCTCGCAGCCGGGAGCGAAGATTTCGGGCGGAAACGGCTCGGTTTCCCTGTTCTCCGCATGATTCGTTTTTTCGTTTGCCCCACTGCCTGACTCGCCGCTCGCATTTCTGCGCGCTTCCCCGTCTGCGTCCGCGTCTGCGACGCGATATTCTCCGGGAGACCGGTCTGCGCCTGCGACGCGGGGGTCTCCCGCATGCGCCTCCATGCTGTCCGCCTGCGGAGGCGCACCTCGCCCCGCAGCCGAAACAGAGGCCCCGGCCTGCATTTCATAATCGTCTGCCGGCTCCTGTGCAAGGGATGGTTCCAATTTCGCGTCCGCGTGCACCGTTTCAAACAACCGCACCAGCCCCCCGGCGGCAGGCGAGGAGAACACCAGCCGGACGCTCCTGTGCCGGCGGACGATCTCCTCCCGCAGCTCGGGTGCCTTGCCGAACTGCCTGCGGATTACCTCCGCCGCATACGCCGCCGCGGAAGGACTGCGGCAGGGCAGCAGAAGCTGCTGTCCCTGTACATCGGCGTCAATCAGCAGGCCGGCTGCCAGCGCCCGTTTACAGCAGGCACGCCGGACGGGAACGCCCTGCAGCTCCTCCCGGACCGAATCGGCAAACGACATGGTTACGGCTCCCGGATAACATCCGCCAGCAGCGGATGCCGGCCGCAGCTCCGCGAACGGGATTCGGTGCAGAAGGAATACGGCGCGTGCGCCTCGCATTTGGGCACCAGAAATTCCTTCAGCTCGGGTGCAACCGCCACCACCTCGCGCACCATCTCCCGTGCCACGGCGCGGATCTCCCACTGTGCACAACTGCACAGGCGCTCGTTACAGAAGTGAATCAGCTCCCGCAGATTCATTTTGACGCAGATCTCGGTGCAGCAGGCGTTGGGCAGCAACATTCTCGCATCCTCCGCCGGAATGCCCGACCGCAAAAGGCCGGCATAAGCCTCTTTGATGGCGCGGATGGCCTCCGTATAGGTTTTTTGTGCCTGCTCGTCCTTCGCGACACTGGCAGGGGTGACATAGTCAAAGCCGTCCTCCCTGCAGTAGCGCTGGCTGCGCTGCGCGTAGCTGGCCATGCGGTGCCGCACAAGCTGATGGGTCAGCGCACGGCTCACCCCCGAGATGCGGAAGGTAAAATCGGCAAACTCCAGCACACTGTGGTGCCCCGACCGGTAGCAGTGACGCATGATGCGCCCCTCTCCCGAGGGCTGACTGTCATAGCAGGTGCTGGCGGCGCGCTCGATGGCTTCCACCGGGTGTTCGGTATGGTTGATCAGTTCTACTTTCATTTTGTCTTTCCTCTGCTTTATTCGTTGGTAAAACTTAGGTTGTTAAAGCCTTTGGCTCTGCCCAAACCCGCTCAGGAAACTTTTTTGAAAAAGTTTCCTGAAAATCTTCAAAAAACTATGAAAAAAGAAGCTCCGTACTGCCGTAGAGACAGTGGCATTCCGGATACCGGAGACACTGTGGCAAACCGATACGTGCGGCTCCTCCGTGCCCTTTTTTTGAAGGTTTTTGAAAGGGGCGTGGGGAAAACTTTTTCTCAAAAAGTTTTCTCCGCAAATACGCGGCAGTTCAGATCGGCCGGCCGTCCAGACGGCGCAGCTCGCACTCCAGAGCAATTCCGGTCTGCCGCAGCACGCGCTCCCGGATCAGGTCGATGAGCGCGAGCACATCGTGCGCGGTCGCCCCGCCGCGGTTGACGATAAAGCCCGCGTGCTTTTCGGATACGGCAGCGCCTCCCACACACACGCCCTTCAGACCGCAATCCTCAATCAGCCTGCCAGCAAAATGCCCGGGGGGATGCCGGAAAATGCTGCCCGCGTTGGGAAGCCCGAGCGGCTGCGTGGCGCTCCGCCGGCGGCGGTAGTCCTCCATGCGGGAGCCGATCTCCTCCCGGTTTCCCTCACGCAGCTCCAGAACGGCTCCGAGAATGGTATAGCGTGCTTCCCGCATATAAATGCTGGAGCGCACCGAAAACTCCTGCGCCCCGCCCTCCAGACAGCCGCAGCAGCCGTCCCGGGCGTCCCAGAATTCCGAACGCAGCACAACCTGCTCCATGCAGCCGCCAAATGCGCCGGCGTTCATGAACACCGCCCCGCCGAGGGTTCCGGGGATTCCGGCGGCAAACTCGAGGCCGGTGAGCGCCGCGTCGCGCGCGCGCAGCGCCAGTGCCGGAAGCGATAGCCCCGCCGAGGCGGTGATCCCGGTTCCGCAGACACGCAGCTCCCGCACGCCTCCGGTGAAAATCACGATTCCCGCATATTCACCGTCCGGGTAGAGCAGATTGCTCCCCTTGCCCACCACCGCATACGGGCATCCGGCATCCCTGGTGAGCAGGAGCGACCGGATGAGCTGCTCTCTGCTCTGCGGAAAAACCGCCAATGCCGCGGTTCCGCCGATGCGGAAGCTGCCGCGGGGAGAGAGCGGGCAATGCTCCTCATAGGCGATTCCGTCCCGCTCCAGCCGCACGCACAAGTCGGTCATACGCTCCACCTCCGGTATCAACGGTCTTTACTCCTATCTATTATACTCTGTTTCCCGCAAAATTGCAATAGAAAAAACCGAAAAAACCGGTACGGCACGCGCACAGAGCCGATTATTCCTTTCCGTTCCGCAAAAAAAGAGGAAAACCACTTGAAAAATCGGCAAAAATGAGATATAATAAAGTGTTGTACAAATTCATTGGAAGGAGCATTTGCCGCACTGCGGCAGAAGGGCAGGTTTTATGCAGCAAACAACGCACACGCTCCGCGTCGGTCTGTTGGGCTTCGGAGCGATGGGGCGCACGCACACATGGGCCGTGCGCAATCTCCCGTTCTATTACGGGGAGCTTCCCTTCCGGGCGTCGGTCGCGGGGGTGTGTACCACATCACAGGAGAAATCCGACCGGGTGGCAGACGAGTTCGGCATTCCGCTGGCGGTTTGCAGCGAGGACGAGCTGATCGGCCATCCCGACATCGATGTGATTGACATCTGCACACCGAACAACTGCCATTACGGGACGCTGAAAAAGGCGCTGGCTGCCGGCAAGCATGTGCTGTGCGAAAAGCCGCTTTGCACCACTGCCGCAGAGGCCGACGAGATCGCCGCGCTGGCCGCCGGCTCCCCGAAAACAACCGGTATGGTATTCAACAACCGCTGGCTGGCGCCGGTTATGCGGGCAAAGCAGTTGATTGCGGAAGGACGGCTTGGCCGGATCCTGCACTACCACGCCGCCTATCTGCACAACAGCTGCATCGATCCCGAGCGCCGGGTGGGCTGGAAGCAGGATCGCACCGTCTGCGGCGGAGGGGTGCTGTTTGACCTCGGATCGCATGTGATCGATCTGATGAGCTGGCTGTGCGGGCCGATCCGCACCGTGTGCGGGCAGGAGCAGATCGCCTATCCCACGCATCTCGACTCTGCCGGAAACCTCTGGCGGACCAATGCCGACGAAGCCTTTTATCTGCACGCTGTCACCGCAGAGGGCGCGCACGGCAGTATTGAGCTGAGCAAGCTGACGCAGGGGACAAACGATGAGTTGTCGTTTGAAATTTACGGGGAGACGGGATCGCTGCGGTTCTCGCTGATGGAGCCGGACTGGCTGTATTTCTATGACGCCGCCGCACCGGGACATCCGATCGGCGGGGAGCGCGGATTTACCCGCGTGGAGTGCGTGGGGCGCTATCCCGGCATGCTCTTTCCCTCGCCGAAAGCGCCGGTCGGATGGCTGCGCGGACACCTGTGCGGGATGCACGCCTTTCTCTCGGCGGCGGCGGACGGCCTTGCCTTCCGCCCGTCGTTGGCCGACGGCGCCTATGTGCAGCGCGTGATGGATGCGTCCTACCGCTCGGCGGCGAACAGCGGCATTGCCACGGAGGTCGGATAGATGCTGGTCATCGGGCTGACCGGCCCCAGCGGAGCCGGCAAAAGCACGGTCAGCCGTCTGTTCGCGTCCTTCGGGCTTCCGGTTCTGAACGCCGATGAGATTTACCATGCCCTGCTCATTCCGCCGTCCGAATGTCTGGGCGAGCTGACCGCGTATTTCGGCCGGGAAATTCTCCGTCCGGACGGCACACTCGACCGCCCGGCACTGGGCAGGCTGGTGTTTGACCGACCGGAGGAGCTGGAGCGGCTCAACGCCATCTCGCACCGGCATGTGCTGCGGGAGGTGCGCCGCCGGCTGCGTACGCTGCGGGACGAAGGGACGCCGGCCGCGGTTCTGGACGCCCCCCAGCTGTTTGAGAGCGGCGCCGACCGCGACTGCAATGTGATTGTATCGGTCCTGGCCGACGCCGAGCTGCGTCTGCACCGCATTCTGCTGCGGGACGGGATCTCCCCCGAGGATGCCGTGCGGCGCATCCGCGCACAGAAGTCCGACTCCTTTTTCCGTTCCCACTCGGATTATATCATCGAGAACAACGGCAACGCCGAGAGCCTGCTTCCGCAGGTGCGCGCGATTCTCTCCGAAACGGGGGTGGCTCCGAAATGAGGTTCAATTCCCGGAAGCTACTGATTTTTGTGCTGATTGTACTGCTGTCGGTCGGCTTTGGCTTCGCCTATGACGCGATTGCCGGTGCAATCGAGCGAAGGAGCTATCCGCAGCCCGAGGAATATGCCGACCTGATTGCCGGTTATGCCTCCGAGTTCGGCGTGCCGGAGGCGGTGATCTGGGCCACCGTCCGGAACGAGAGCGATTTTGTCAGCAGTGCCGTGGACGGCAATGCCATCGGACTGATGCAGATTACTCCCGAGCTGCTGGACGAGGTGTGCCGGGAGGTGTTGGGAGAACCCACGCCCGACACGGGGATGCTCTATGACCCGGCAACCAATCTGCGCGTGGGCACCGCATATCTCTCGTCGCTCTACCAGAAATACGGAATGTGGGATTCGGTTTACGCCGCATGGAGCGCCGGAACCGAGGCGGCCGACGCATGGCTGGCCGACCCGGACTGCCTGAACGAGCAGGGGCGGCTGACCAAAATCCCGGACAAGTCCGCCGCATCTTTTGTTTCAAAAATGCGCAAATCCGCCGAAATGTACGCGGAACTATACTATGAATCGTAATTCTTAAAGGAGACTTTGTCATGTCTGAAAAGAAGAATGCCGTCTGCTATGAGAAGCAGACCGTATACGAAAAGGCCGGCAAGGAAATCGTAAACGCCGCCTATGAATATGCAAAGGGCTATGTCCGGTTTCTGGACGCCGCAAAAACCGAGCGCGAGGCCGTGACCGAGAGTGTACGGATTGCAGAAGCCGCCGGCTACCGCCCATATACCTTCGGCGATCCGATGAAGGCCGGCGACAAATTCTACTATAACAACCGCGGAAAGAACATCTTTCTGTTCAAGATCGGCACCGAGCCAATCAACAACGGCATCCGCATCACCGGTGCGCACATCGATTCCCCGCGCCTCGACCTCAAGCAGGTGCCGCTGTACGAGGAGCGCGACCTGTGTTTTCTCAAAACGCACTACTACGGAGGCATCCGCAAATATCAGTGGCTGGCAATGCCGCTCGCGCTGCACGGCGTGGTGGTCAAGCAGAACGGCGAGACCGTCACCGTCACGATTGGGGAAAAGGACGACGACCCCGTGATGTATATCACCGATCTGCTCCCGCATCTGGCCGCCAATGAGAACGCAAAAACCGTTTCCCATGCATTTCAGGGGGAAAAGCTGAACGTGCTGGTGGGCAGCCGCCCCTGCGAGGGAGAGGAAAAGAACGCCGTGAAGCTGGGCGTGCTCAACTACCTGTACGAGACCTACGGCATCACCGAGGAGGATTTCCAATCGGCCGAGCTGAGCATTGTTCCTGCCGGCCGGGCGCGGGACGTCGGCTTTGACCGCTCGATGATCTGCGGCTACGGTCACGACGACCGCGTGTGCGCCTACCCCTCCCTGACCGCTATGATCGACGAGGACGAGTCGGTTCACACCACGATGTGCATTCTGGTGGACAAGGAGGAAACCGGCAGCGACGGCGTGACCGGAATGCAGAGCAATCTGTTCATGGACCTGGTGGCGGAAATCTCCCGCGCAATGTGCGGGAACGAGGCCGCGGTGCGGGCCAATTCCAAGTGCATCTCCAGCGATGTGGCGGCCGCCTATGACCCGAATTTCGACGATGTGTTTGAAAAACGCAACGCCGCCATGCTGGGCTGCGGCATTGCCATGTGCAAATACACCGGCTCGCGCGGCAAAAGCGGTACCTCGGACGCCAGCGCAGAGCTGGTTGGCTGGGTGCGCCGCTGCCTGAACGAGGCCGGCGTGGTCTGGCAGAGCTGTGAGCTGGGCAAGATTGACATCGGCGGCGGCGGAACCATTGCCAAATATATGGCCAATCACAACATTGACACCATCGATATGGGCGTCAGTGTACTCTCCATGCACGCGCCCTATGAGGTCATCTCCAAAGTAGACCTGTACGAGGGCTACCGCGCCTTCCGCGCCTTCTATCGCTTCTGAGGCTTCCATGACCGAACAGATGCAAAGACAGCTGCGGGAAGCCGAGGAAACCTACCGCAATCTGGAGGCTTCCCTCTCCTCCCCCGAGGTTGCGTCCAATCCCACGCGCTGTGCCCGGATCATGAAGGAATACAAATCGCTCACTCCGCTGATCGAAGCCTACCGGAGCTATCTTGCCGCCGAGCATGACGCGGAGCAGGCGCTCCGCATCCTCGGTGACAGCCCAGACGCCGAGCTGCACGAGCTTGCCAACCATGAGCTGAAGGAGGCACGGGAGAAGCTCGGGCAGCTCTCGGAACGCCTGACGCTGCTGCTCCTGCCACGCGACCCGAACGACGAGAAAAACGTGCTGGTCGAAATCCGTGCCGGAGCCGGCGGAGAGGAGGCAGCGCTGTTTGCGGCGGTGCTCTACCGGATGTACAACATGTATGCCGCCGCGGTCGGCTTCCGCTGCGCGCTGATGAGCGAGACCCCCACCGAGCTGGGCGGCTTCCGAGAGGTGGTCTTTCGCGTGGAGGGAGAGGGGGCATATTCCCGCTTCCGCTATGAAAGCGGCGTGCATCGGGTACAGCGGGTGCCGCAGACCGAGTCGCAGGGGCGGATTCAAACCTCTACCGCAACGGTTGCGGTGCTCCCCGAGGCCGACGAGGTGGAGGTGGACATCAATCCGGCCGATGTGGTGTTTGAATCCTGCAAATCCAGCGGAGCCGGCGGGCAGCACATCAACAAAACCGAGTCCGCGGTCCGCCTGACCCACAAGCCGACCGGCATTGTGGTGGAGTGTCAGGAGGAACGCAGCCAGTTCAAAAACAAGGACAAAGCCATGCGGATGCTGCGCACCATTCTCTATAACCGCACCCTGCGGGAGCGGGACGAGCAGATTGCCGCCGACCGCCGCCAGCAGGTGGGCACCGGCGACCGCAGCGAGCGCATCCGCACCTACAACTACCCGCAGGGGCGTGTGACCGATCACCGCATCGGGTTGAGCGTTTACACGCTCGACCGTTTTCTGGACGGGGAGATCGGCTCCATGATTGACGCGCTGGCCACCGCGCAGGCGGTCGAAAAACTCAGACAGACGGGAGAGCCGAAATAAAGCGCTTTCCCGCCTGTGGACAGAAGGTGTGATACAGTTGCAAACAGAAATCATCCCGATCACCGACCCGGAACGGCAGGAGGGCGACCTGCGGCGCGCCGCGGCGATTCTGCGCGCGGGGGGACTGGTGGTGTTCCCGACCGAAACCGTGTACGGGCTGGGCGGAAACGCCACCGACGACGGCGCGGCGCGGAAAATTTACGCCGCCAAGGGGCGTCCCTCGGACAATCCCCTCATCATTCATATCGCAGAGCCGGAGGACGCCGGGCGCTATGCCGTGACCAATCCGATGTACTGCCGGCTGGCAAAAGCCTTTATGCCGGGGCCGCTGACCGTGATTCTGCCCCGGCGGGAGATCATTCCCACCTCGGTGACCGGCGGGCTGGAGACCGTGGCCGTGCGCTGTCCCTCGCACCCGGTGGCGCACCGGCTGATTGCGCTGGCGGGCGTGCCGATTGCGGCTCCGTCGGCCAACCTTTCGGGCAAGCCCTCCCCGACCTGCGCGGAGGATGTGGCGCAGGATCTCTGCGGCCGCGTGGATATGATTCTCGACGGGGGAACCTGCGAAATCGGCCTGGAATCCACAATCGTCAAAATTGACGGCGACAGCCTGACCCTGCTCCGCCCGGGCGGCATTACATATGACGCGCTCTGTATGGTCTGCGACCGTGTGACCGTGGCCGATGCGGTGACACACCAGCTTGCCGCGGGCGAGCGCCCGATCTCGCCCGGTATGAAATACCGGCACTATGCGCCGGCGGCGCCGGTGGTGCTGCTGGACGGAGCCCCCGACGCGGTTCTTGCCTTTCTACGGCGGGAGCAGGAGCACAGAAATTGCGCGATCCTCTGCTACGACGAGGAGCGTGCGGGACTCCTGCCGCACGGTCTGATTCCGGTCGGCGGCAGGCAGGACCTTGCCCGTCAGGCAAACCGGCTCTTTCACGCGCTGCGTGAGGCCGACCGCTCGGGCGCCGACATCATATACGCCCATCTGCCGCCGATGGAAGGCCTTGGACTGGCGCTCTACAACCGCCTGATCCGGGCGGCGGCGCACACCATTCGGAAAATCCCATGACCGACGAATGAAGATAACTGCACAGCAGAGCCTCGGATAACCACTCGCTCTGTCTGTGCCGGATGGCGGACAACGGCAGGTTGTTCCCTGAATCATGGGAAATTACATTCAGAAAGGAATCCGTACAGCATGGCGAAAAAGAAAAAAGAGGAACGGGTCATTCAATACGCGCCGATTGTGAATCAGCCCATCACCGAAACCATTGAGAAAAACTATATGCCCTATGTGATGAGCGTGATTGTCTCGCGCGCGATCCCGGAAATCGACGGGCTGAAGCCCGCGCACCGCAAGCTGCTCTACACCATGTACAAAATGGGGCTGCTGACCGGAGCGAGGACCAAAAGCGCCAATATCGTAGGGCAGACCATGCGGCTCAATCCGCACGGCGACGCCTCCATCTACGAAACCATGGTGCGCCTGACCCGGGGCAACGCCACGCTGCTGCATCCTCTGGTGGATTCCAAGGGCTCCTTCGGAAAGCAATATTCCTCCGAGATGAAATACGCCGCTTCCCGATACACCGAGTGCAAGCTCGACCCGATCTGCAACGAGCTGTTCTCCGGCATCGACAAGAACGCGGTGGATCTGGTGGACAACTACGATGCAACCATGAAGGAGCCGGTTCTGCTCCCCACCACCTTCCCCAACATTCTGGTCATGCCCAACATGGGCATTGCGGTGGGTATGGCCTCCAACATCTGTTCCTTCAATCTGGCCGAGGTCTGCGACGGGACCATTGCCCTGCTCCGCAAGCCCAACCTGCCGGTGGAAAAGCTGATGGAAATCATCAAAGCCCCGGACTTTCCCGGCGGCGGCGTGATTCTCTACGAAAAGGAGCAGATGAAGCAGATTTTTGAAACCGGGCAGGGATCGATCCGTCTGCGGGCGCGCTACGTGTTTGATAAGGACGCGGGCTGCATCGACATCATCCAGATTCCCTACTCCACCACGATTGAGCTGATTCTGGCCAAGCTGACCGCACTTTACAAGGACGGAAAAATCAAGGAGATCACAGACTTCCGCGATGAAATCGACCTCAGCGGCTTTAAGCTGACGCTGGACATCCGCAAGGGAGTGGACCCGGACAAGCTGATGGCGCGTCTCTTCAAGCTCACTCCGCTGGAGGACAGCTTCAAATGCAATTTCAACGTCCTCATCAATTCCACCCCGCGCACCATGGGAATCCCGGAAATTTTAGGGGAATGGATCCAATTCCGCCTCGGCTGTCTGCGTCGGGAGCTGGCCTTTGACCTGCAGAAGAAGAAGGACAAGCTGCACCTGCTGCTGGCGCTCGGCAAAATCCTGCTCGACATCGACAAGGCCATCCGCATCATTCGCAAGACCGAAAAGGAAGAGGATGTGGTGCCCAACCTGATGAAGGGCTTTGACATTGACGAGGTGCAGGCCAACTTTATTGCCGACATCAAGCTGCGCAACCTCAACCGGGAATACATTCTCAATCGCATCTCCGATATCGAGGGCCTGCAGAAGGAGATTGCCGACATGGAGGAAACGCTGGCCGACGAGCTGAAGCAAAAGGCGCTGATCATCCGCCAGTTGACCGAGATCAAGAAAAAATACGGCCAGCCCCGCCGCACCCAGATTGTAACCGACTGGTCGGACAGTGCGCTGCCGCTGGAGGAGGAGCCGGAAAACTACAACGCGCGGTTTGTGCTGACGCGGGAGGGGTACTTCAAAAAGATCACCTTCCGCTCGCTGCAGGGGAACGACGAGCAAAAGTGTAAGGACGGCGACGAAATCCTCAACCTGATGGACGGAGAGAACCGGGACGAGCTGATTTTCTTTACCGACCATGCCCAGCTCTACCGGGCCAAAGCCAGCGATTTTGACCCGACCAAGGCCTCGGCTCTCGGCGATTATCTCCCGGTCAAGCTGAAAATGGATCCCGACGAAAAGCCGATTCTGATGAACATTCAGAACCATTATCCCAAAAAAGAGAACCTGGTGTTTCTGTTTGCCAACGGCAAGGGGGTGCGCGTTTCGGTCTCCAATTACGAAGTAACCGGCAACCGCCGGCGCATCACCTCGGCCTTTTCGGCAAAATCTCCGGTGGTTGCGGCCTTTTATGAAAAAGCGCCGATGGACATTCTTCTGGTCAACAGCGAGCACCGCGGCATTGTCATCCGGTCCAGTCTGATTCCGCTGATGGCCACCAGAACCTCGGGCGGCGTGCAGCTCATCTCGCTCAAGGCCGGGCAAACGCTGGTTTCCGCTACCACCGACCTTTCTTCCCTGCCGGATACGGTCAAGGGAGTAAAGAAAAACAAAATTCCCGCCGCAGGCGTTGCGCTGGACGGCTGATCGAACAGAAAGGGGCATTTGCTCATGAAAGAAAAAAAGCAGTCGGCCGGCCGGTACCACCCGTCCGTCCGCATCCTCGCGCTGGTGCTCAGCATTCTCGTTACCGGCGGCGCCGTGACCTATCTTGTAATGCTGCTGATCCAATTGTTCGGCTGATCACCTCCGGAAGGCAAGGCCGGACATTGCGAACATCCCTGCGAAATCCTGCCGCAACAGCAAATCCCGCCGGAACCGGCTCTTTTCGGTTCCGACGGGATGTTTTGTTTTGCGCCGGACGCCCGGCGCGCCGTTATTGCGGCAAAAGCAGAATGATACGCCAGCATGAACTTCGGTTCTGCATCATCGCCGGCATGGATGGAAAAGCATCAAAGCTCCGGTTTACCCCACCGGATGAATCGGTCCCCATCCGCCTTCGGTGTTTGCTCCGCCGTCCGAAATTCCCCCCTGCTGGTTATCGTCATCATCGTCAGACGGGGTACCGTCATCGTCGCCAGACGGAGTACCGTTGCCGTCGCTTTCCGCGGCGCCATCATCAGTACTGCTGACAGCCGGGGTGGTATCGGGGGCGTTGTCATTTTCGGGATCGGACCAGGCCATTGCCGACAGCAACAGGCAGCCGAGCAATAATAGTGCCACCAATGATAGTATCAACCATGTTTTTTTCATATGCCCATCTCCTTTTTGCAAAATAATTTTCGCATGAACATCGTCAGGTAGCGCCCTGCCCGCTTTGCCTATGCATGAATCGGACTGATTCATGTTTCATTATAGCACACGCATTGCAAAAAGTCAATAGAACGGCATCAATATTTCACAATCTGAACAAAATTTTGTTGTTTTTTTGTACAGGCTGCCGGTTATTCCGCAGAGTTTATCAGTTCGATCATGACAATCTCGGGCCGATTGCAGAACCGGACGGGAAGGATGCTGTTCCCCAGCCCGCGGCTGACGATCATTGCGGTATCCCCGTCGGTGTAAAGACCGGCGTCATATTCCGGGAACAGGCCCTGATCGGGTGCGATGACTCCCCCGACCAGCGGCAGACGGAACTGCCCTCCGTGCGCATGTCCGCTCAGCACCAGCCCAACATTGTGATCCCGATACACCCCGAAATGCTCCGGCCGGTGTGACAGCAGAATGGTAAAGCGATCCTGTGTGTGCAATTCAGTGAGCTTGGTATTCAGGATGCTTCCTGCCAGCGCATTATCCCGCTCGGAAAAATCGGGGTCGTTCAGGCCGATGACGGAAACGGCAGCGCCGTGATATTCCAGCACGGCAGCCTCGTCCTCCAGTACGAACACGCCCAAGGCTTGCAAGCCCGCCTTCAGCTCCTCATACTGCGTACCGGACCAAGCCTCATGATTGCCGGTCACATAATAACAGGGGGCAATCTCTGTTGCCTGCCGCACAAAGGACAATGCGGCTTCGATATCGGTGTGGTCCGAATCAATCAGATCACCCGTGATGGCGATGATATCCGGCTTTTCATCCTGCAGGATGCCGATCAGCTTCTCATTGTCTTTTCCGAACTCTGCGTTGTGTAAATCCGAAATCTGCGCGATGGTAAAGCCGTCAAATGCTTTTGGTAAATGGTTGGCCTGCACGGTATACCGGCTGACCTGCAAGGAAACATTGCTCCAGATCATCCACCCGGTGATACCGGCAACGGCAGCCAGCAGCAGTGCAAGAATGACCCGTTTGCGTTTTCTTCTGTTCTGCATCATCTTCTCCATATCCGGTATGTCAAAGTCAAACACGGCCGGCATTGCACCGCAATGCCGGCCGTTCCGATCATCTGTCTATGTGCGCGGAATCAGGCCTTTCCGACCGAGCCGAACAGCTCCATCTTCTCCTTGACCGTGGCCTTGATGGCTTCAAATCCGGGAGCCAGCAGCTTTCTCGGGTCAAAGCCCTTGCCCTGCTGATCCTTGCCGGCCTCGATATAGGCGCGCGTAGCGGCGGCAAAGGAAAGCTGGCACTCGGTGTTGACGTTGATTTTGGAAACGCCGAGAGAAATGGCCTTTTTGATCATATCAGACGGGATTCCGGTTCCGCCGTGCAGAACAAGCGGCATGTCACCGACCTTTTCGGATACGGCGGCGAGCGTCTCAAACGAAAGCCCCGGCCAGTTGGGCGGATATTTCCCGTGGATGTTGCCGATTCCGGCGGCCAGCATGGTCACACCCAGGTCGGCAATCATTTTGCACTCGTTCGGGTCGGCGCACTCGCCCATGCCGACAACGCCGTCCTCCTCCCCGCCAATGGAACCAACCTCGGCCTCCAGAGAAATGCCCTTTTCCCCGCAAACGCGGACCAGCTCCCGGGTTTTTTCCACATTCTCGGCAATCGGATAGTGAGATCCGTCGAACATCACCGACGAAAAGCCTGCTTCGATGCAGCGATAGCAGCCGTCATAGCTCCCGTGATCAAGATGCAGTGCCACCGGCACTGTGATTTTCAGCTCCTCGATCATGGCCTTGACCATTGCGGCCACCGTTTTGTAGCCGCACATATACTTGCCGGCCCCCTCGGAAACGCCGAGAATGACCGGGGAGCGCTGCTCCTCCGCCGTCAGCAGAATGGCCTTTGTCCACTCCAGATTATTGATATTGAACTGACCGACGGCATAGTGCCCGGCCTTTGCCTTTTGCAGCATCTCTTTTGCAGATACCAGCATAGAAACCTCCTGCGCTTTACATATTATTTTTCAACGTCTATCATTATAAACCATTTCGTGGAAAAAATCAAGATTTTTTTTACAATTGCTTGTTTTTTTACAGTTTGTCTATGGACGACCGACGGCAAAGCAAGTATCGCGGCGGCTCCGCAACCAGATGGACGCCGCGTGGGAGCATCCTCGGGAGCATCCCGCATCAGACCGTGCGGAGAAACCAGAGCATGGTCTCGTCCCCGTGGGTCTGCCGCATACCGGCGGCCGTGAGCATCCGGCAGGAGGCGGTGTTCTCCCGAAAGCACCTGGCGTACAGCCGGGTTACGCCCAACGAATAGAGCGCCCAATCGGACACCGCCCGGAAGGCCTCTCTCCCGTACCCGTTTCCGGCGTCCTCGGGCAGGATGCGCACGCCGATCTCGGCCCCTCCTCGCCCGTCCGGGCGATAAAGCACCACCTCTCCGATCAAACGCCCTTCCCTGCGGACAGCAAAGCTCAGCGCAAGGCGCGCGGCCATGTCCCGGGCGGCAAGCTCCACAAAATCCATGTCGCGCGGTCGGTCGCCCAGATCCCGGCGGTAGTCGTAGCCCCACCAGCGGTTGCGCGCATCGTCCCGGCACAGTCTGCCGTATGCCGGGGCATCCGACGGGAGAATGCCGTCCAGCACCAGCCGTTCGGTCCGGAGCGTCGGCAATCCGGTCAGGAAGGAAAAGAGATTGACGACCTCCACATCGTACTTTTCGGCCAGGCGCACCGGCTGATACTGCATTTTGGAGGTGCGCAGACCGGGGTCGGCGGCGTCATCCTCCCGGTTCACCCATTTGCAGTCGCCGGCAAATGCGCGTACCGCCGCCTGGAACAGGGCCGGATAGACGCCGCTGTATTCCTTTGCCAACGCCTTTTCAATGTGAATGATCAAGGTTTCCCCGCACCGCTCGGCCAGCGACACACCGATGATCTCTCCCTCGTATTCCATGCAGCCGATGCGGAAATAGCGGCTTTCCCCTGACCGCAGGGCCGCAAACGCCGCTTCCCGCTCGGCCATGGCCTCCCTGCCCTGCTTGGTATACGCCGCGTCAAAGCGCCTGACAAAGCGTGCCAGCGCCGCACGGTCGCGTTCCATGGTCATCTGTCGGAATACCGCCCCCGGGCAGAGCTTTTCAAAGCGGTGAATGTGGTTGCGCTGACCGGCAAATTTTTTTCCGGCAAAGCTCCGGATTTCCTCGGCGGAATAGAGATAATCCCGCCACAGGTAGCGGTTGCGGGTGCGAATGCCGTCATATCGTCCGGCCAGCGATGCCAGCTGCTCCCGGCCGACGGCCGAAAACCGCAGCGGCAGCTCCTGCTCCTTGCAATAGGACTCCAGCTCATCGAGCGCGGCCTCCACATCGCCGTGTTCCCCCGGCACCGGAAAATCGAAATACACGCCGCCGTCTGCCTCCGCGCGGCACAAAAGGCAGCCGGCTGCCTCGGCAAACGCATACCAGTACGCGTGATGCCACATCAGCTTGACGCCGACCGAATACTCGCAGATCTCATATCCGCACCGGCTGTAATACAGGGACAAGCGCTCCAGTCCGAAAACGGGAGCGGGAAGAAAGGACAGGGTTTTCACTTCGGGCAGGGCTTCTATGACCATACAATCATCCTCGTCAGGGTTCTGTTCCGGCACGGAGCTGCAGCAGCTTGCGGTCGAGCTTGCCGTTCGGCGTCAGCGGCATGGCATCGAGCGGGCGCAGGACCGCGGGCAGCATATACCGGGGCAGCAGCTCCCGGAGCGCGGCATTCAGCTCCGCCGTGCCGGCCGAACCGGTGAAAAACAGCACAATGCGCTTCCTCTCCCCGTCATAAACACAGGCGGCCTGCCGGACGGTTTCCGAGCGCAGCGCGGCGGCCTCGATCTCCCCCAGCTCGATCCGGTGCCCCATATGCTTGATCTGGTTGTCCCTGCGGGAGAGAAACACCAATTCTCCGTACCGATTCAGTTTGCCCAGATCTCCGGTCCGGTAAACGGTTTCGGGATAATTTGATTGCAGCGGATTCTGCACAAATGCCTCGGAGGTCTTTTCGGGATTGTTGAAATACCCGAGCGTGACGCAGGTGCCCCGCAGATAAATTTCTCCGACCTCGCCCGGCGCGGCCTCGGTTCCGTCCTCCCGGATGAGCAGAAGGCCGGTGTTGCGGAAGGGTCTGCCGACCGGAATCGGCTCGTCCTCCTCCAGCTCGCGGTCGGCGCGCCACCAGCAGGACATGCCGGTGGCCTCCGTAGGGCCGTAGAGATTGAAAAACGCAGCGTCGGGCAGCGCCTCCCGCCAGAGCCGGTACTGCCGGGGAGGGAATACCTCGCTGCCGAAGGCGACCGTGCGCAGAAAGCGAGGCGGATTTTTTGCGAGCGCGCCGAGCGAGGAGATTTGCGTCAGTGCCGAAACCACCCAGCACACCGTGTTGATCTGATACCGGTTGAGAAAATCGCACAGCAGCATCGGGAAGGAAAACAGCTTTTTGGGCACAAAATAGGCCGTCGCGCCGCATTTGATGACCGGCATCAGCTCCTTGAGCGGCGCGTCGAAAAACAGCGGCGTCTGGTTGGCAAACACGCTGTCCTCCGAAAAGCCGAGCGCCTCGCACAGCGCCTCCACATAATCGATCACCGAGCGGTGGCAGGCCGCTACCCCCTTGGGCACACCCGTGGAGCCGGAGGTGAACACGATGTAAACCGGGTCGACGTCAAGCTGCCGCCGGCGGACGGCTGCAAGCGCTCCTTCATCGATCTCCGCGGCAGCCAGCTCGTCATAGCGCAGCACTTTTCCCGAAAAATGCAAGGAATTTGCCGCATCGAGGCAGCGGTCGTCGGCGATCAGAAGCCGTGCGTCGACCTGTGCGAGAATGGCTTCGATGCGTGCCGGGGGCATGGACGGGTCGAGAGGGACATAAAAGCAGCCGGCATAAATCACACCGTAAAAGGCCGAGGGAACTCGCGGATGCTTCTCCATCAGAATGGCGACCGGCTGCCGGCCGGCGCCCATGCGCAGCAGCGCGCTTCCCACAGCGCGGGAAGCGCGGAGCAATTCGGAAAAGCGGACCGAATCGGTCCCATCGGAATAGGCGACCTTTTCCGGAAGACGGGGAGCTGTCGCCTCGAGATATTCCAAAAGATTGGTTTGCAATGCTCCATTCCTTTCTGACGTGAGGTTTGAGCCTACACCGCACAATTCTGACTGCGCGCCGCCTACGGCTCTCTGCACGTCAGATTTTTCGTAGGGCAAACCAATTCTGAAAGAATTTTTTGACAGCAGGCAATCGCGAATCTGATTGCAACAAGCTACGCTTATAGGAGATTTGTGCAGTTTGGCAGAAAATATGCAAAAAGTTGTGCAGTCAATGGCGAAAGGCTTTCCTGCGAAAAGCCGCAGGCTGTAGACCAAAGTAACAGCTTTCGTCAATTTGATGAAAGTTTTGATCCACGTGCTGCGCACGTTTCACTTTCTTCAAAGAGTTTGAGGCGGCGGAGCCGCCGGGAATTTGCTACGCAAAGTTCCCCGCAGTGGAGGGCGCGTAGCTCTCCTCGCCCTCCGCAGAGAGCGAAATTCCTATATGGCGGCATACTCGCGAAGCGATTCGCGGATTTGCGTGCAAATCCTTTTCTTCTTTACTTTGCGCCTGCGACCTCAAAGAAAAGTAACAAACAAGCGCTTTTGTGCAATTTTGATTTGATCTACAACCTGCGCCGCCGCACCTGATGGCGCGGCGGCGTTCTGACAGCTTATTTTTTGCGTGAATCCGAATCACGGCCGGACCGGAACTTCCGTTTCGGCTTGGGATCGCGGTCGGATTCCGGATAAACCACGTTGGAAAGCGTGGTGAAGCGAATATCCTTCAGGCCAAGCAGATAGGCTATGGCACAGGTGACCATTGAGGGAACGGTGATGAGAAAATAGACCCACCATTGCGAATTGAGCACAACCCCTCCTACCGAATTCGCCAGAATTCCGGTAAACATCCCCTCGAGCAGCAGCGCCGCCGTCGTGGCAAAGGCACCGATGCTGCTCAGAGCCGGCACATCAAAGAGCACTGCCAGCGAGATCAGCACGGCAAAAATCAGGTTCGGAATATTGGCACAGAGCGAGATCCAGAAGCCGGTCAGGGCCACCCGCTTTTTTCTGCCGCTCTCCACCGAAACCTTATCCTTAAAGCCCAGGTCCCATGTCATGGTGTAGAGCAGAAACAGATAAAACAGAATGGCCGCCACACTGGTTACATTGCGAAGCGTGGGGTTTTGTGCCTTTCCCGCAGCCAGCGCCAGAACCAAACCGAAAATGGAGGTTGCAAACTGGTTGAGAAACATCCGCACCATATCATAGGATCTCGTCTTGAAAAACTCTTTCATACATACCTCACAGACACGAACCAGCCGGCTGCTCTCCCGCCTGCACGGCAAACCAAACCCCGGCAGCCGGAAAAGACTGTTTCTATTATATCGGATTAGCGGAAAAAAAGCAACTGTTCCCCGCAAATGTTTACAGTTTATCAACTAAAAAATCAAAAAAAGTTGTATAATAAATAGGAGAGCACGACTCTCTATGTCTGAAAGGCGGTGTTTGATGTATGCAGGAACTGATTTCCACAAGCGAATTTTCCCCATTGATCCAGGAATACGCCTCCTACAAGCTCTCGCTGCAGGGCTGCTCCAAAAAGACCGTGGAGGAATACCTGCTGGATCTGCGGACCTTCTTCCGGTATCTTCTGGCGCGGGAGCAGAAAATTGATCCGCAATCCGAGGCATTCAACCAAATTGACGTGCGGGTATTTGATCTGGAGCGCATCGGCCGCATCACGACCGAAGATATTTATGATTTTTTGTTTTATACCAATCAGCAGCGGGGCAACCAGTGGGCGGCGCGCTCGCGCAAGCTATGCTCCATCCGCTCGCTGTTCAAATATCTGGTGTCCAAGCGGCATTATCTGGACCACAATCCGGCCGTTGATCTCGATACCCCGAAGGCGAAAAAAACACTGCCGAAGGTGCTCTCGCTGGAGGAGGCCGAGCGGCTGCTGGAGGCGGTCGAACAGGATACCGAATCTCCTTACCGCACCCGGGACTATGCGATTCTCACGCTCTTTCTCAACTGCGGAATGCGGGTTTCCGAGCTGGTTGGCATCAGCCTGAACGATGTGGACCCCGAGCTGCGGTCATTGCGTGTGACAGGAAAGGGCAGCAAGGAGCGCATCATCTACCTCAACGATGCCTGCCGGCAGGCGCTTGCCGCCCATCTGGTGGAACGGACAGGCGCAAAATATGCCAACGTCAGCGACAAGGCGCTGTTTCTCAGCCGGCTGGAGCAGCGCATCAGCGTCAAAACCGTGCAGGCGATGGTATACAAATATCTGAAGCTGGCGGGGCTGGGCGCCAAGCACTATTCGGTTCACAAGCTGCGCCACACCGCAGCCACGCTGATGTATCAATCCGGTAATGTTGATGTGCGCGTGCTCAAGGATATTCTTGGGCACGAGCAGCTCAACACCACCCAGATTTATACCCATGTCAGCAACCGGAGCATGGAGGAGGCCATGTCGCAGAACCCGCTGTCCGGGAGAAAATCCAAAAAATCCTGAAGACAACGTCCGCATTTTTCATACAAATTCCGGAACAGGCCTTGAAAAGCGCCCGAAAATGATGTATAATCATGACAATTGACAAATGAGAGAAAGGAAAGCAGCATGAAACTCACACTGGAACAGATCCGATCAGCGACACACGGTGCGGCAAGGGTCACCGAGGAAGCCGAGGGCTTCCGCTTTTTCCGATTTACCGAGCATCAGCAGGAGATTTACCGCACGGTCTCGGCAGATTTTTATCAGAAATCCTTCGCCACTGCCGGCGTGATGCTGGAATTTGTAACCGACAGCCAAACGCTCGGCATGGAAGCGGTTCTGAAAAGAAGCTCCTCCCGGCACTATGCCTTTCACGACATTTACGCAAACGGCAACCTGATTGGCCGGCTTGGCTCGCGCGACACTGCCTCCGGCGTGTTCGGCGGCAGCTATCCGCTGGGAGAGGGCTATAAAACGGTGCAGATCTATTTTCCATGGTCGGCCGCGTCCACGCTGCGTTTCCTTGCGCTGGACGACGGCGCAAGCATCTCACCGGTGCTCCGCCCGAATCGGATGCTGATATTCGGCGACTCGATCACACAGGGCTATGACGCGCTGTATCCCTCCCACTCCTACGCCTCGGTGCTCGCCGACGCGCTGAACGCGGACGCCCGAAACAAGGGCATCGGCGGAGAGAAATTCTTCCCCGCCCTGCTCGACGAGCCGGAGGATTTCGAGCCGGATTACATCACGGTCGCCTATGGGACAAACGACTGGGCCGGCAGAACCGCCGAGGAGCTGGAGCACAATCTGCGGGAATTCTATCACCGGCTGTCGGCGCTGTATCCGAAGGCCCGGATTTTTGCCGTTACGCCGATCTGGCGCAAAAACGAGTTTGAGCAAAAGCCGGCAGGAGCATTTGCTCATGTGGCCGAGCTGATTGAAGATACGGCGGCGGAGCTGCCAAACGTCACGGCCATCCCGGGTTATCATCTGGTGCCGCATGACCCCAGTCTGTTCGCCGACGAACGCCTGCACCCGAACGACGCCGGATTTGCCTATTATGCCGAGCGCCTTTCCGCGCGCATCCGGCAGGCGCTCTGACCAATAACGGCGCGGCGCACGAAGCAATCGCATCCGTTCGGGCGTGGTTTTGCCATGCATCCCAAATCGGCTGCGGAAATGCAGGCCCGGCACATGCCTCCTTCGGGAAAACCTACCGAGGGAGGCATATTTTGGCGCGCCATTCCGAAAAATTTCCTGTTTTTTGCAAAAATAAGTGGACATTTTGGCAAGAATATGATATAATATCTGTAATTGTTTCATTTTACTTTTTTCGGTCTGACCATCGCCGCCGGGAGCCTGTCTGCTGATCCGCGAGCCAACACGGCAGCTTTTTCACCACCGCTTCCCCGTGCGGTCAGACCGATGTCGGAACGGAGTTTGTCTATGCGTATTCGAAATCTATATCCCGGCTCGTGGGGTTCCAACTGCTATCTGCTGCTCAGCGGCACACATGCCGCCGTGGTGGATCCGAGCGCACCGGTCGGCCGCATTCTGGACGCGCTGCGCGAGGAAGGGGCGCAGGCAGACTGCATTCTGCTGACACACGGGCACTTTGACCACATCGTCTCGCTGGACGCCCTGCGGGAGAAGACCGGTGCGCCGGCCCTGATTCACGCGGACGACATGGAGCTGCCCGGTGATGCGCGCAAGAACGCATTTTTCACAGTGTTCGGAATGGACAGGCACTACCGCACGCCGGACCGGGCACTGACCGACGGCGCACGGCTGGAGCTGGGAGACGAGAGCATCCGCGTCATTCATACGCCCGGGCACACGGCGGGCAGTGTATGCTACCTGTGCGGTGAGGGAGACGGAGCCTTTCTGCTGACCGGCGACACGCTGTTTGCGCAAGGCGTCGGCCGTACCGACCTTTACGGCGGCAACAGCCTGCAGCTCGAGGCATCGCTTGCCCGCCTCCGCTCCCTGCCCCCGGAGCTGCCGATTCATCCCGGTCACGGCCCGTCCGCGATACTGGGCGAAGCACTGGATTCTGTGAACAACTGACGGAAAGGAAGAAAACCAACCCATGAACTACGAACTGCTTGCCGACCTGCTCTACCCCGAGGTGACCGAAACGCCCGCGGAGCTGGAGCAAACATATCCCCCGCGCAGCCTGCCGGAGGGAGCCAAGGTCACCCGCTTTGCGCCAAGCCCCACCGGATTTGTGAACTTTGGCGGGCTGTTCCCCACCACCATCGGGGAACGGCTGGCTCACCAGAGCGGCGGCGTGTTTTATCTGCGGATAGAGGACACCGACGCAAAACGCGAGGTGGCCGGAGCGGCCGAAGGCCTGATCCGCACGCTGGCAGCTTACGGCATCCACTTTGACGAAGGCGCGGTGCTCGGAGAGGACGGCTCGGTCTGCGACCGCGGTGCCTACGGCCCCTACCGGCAGAGTCTGCGCGGCCCGATTTACCGGGTGTACGCCAAGCAGCTTGTAAAGGAGGGCAAGGCCTACCCGGTGTTTACGACCCGCGAGGAGCTGGAGGCACTCAACACGGCCGACAAAAAGGCCGAGCTGCTCGCCCGCAACTGGGAGGAGGCGCAGGACAGCCGGCGTGAGGAACAGCAGCGGCAGCGGCAGTTTTCCATCGAGGAAGTGGAGGCGCATCTGCGTGCAGGCGATCCGTTCGTACTGCGGATCCTGGCAGACGGAAACCCCGAGAGGAAGATTCCCTTTACCGATCTGGTAAAGGGAAAAATGGAGATTCCCGAAAACGACGAGGATTTTGTTCTGCTCAAAAGCGACGGCATTCCCACCTACCATTTCGCACACGCGGTGGACGACCACCTGATGGGAACCACACACGTCATCCGCGGGGAGGAATGGCTGCCAAGCCTTGCCAAACATCTGATGCTGTTCCGCTATCTCGGCTTTCGCCCCCCGAAGTATCTGCACATCGCACAACTGATGCGTCTGGACGACAGCGGAAACAAGAAAAAGCTCTCCAAGCGGGATATGGGCGCCAATCTCGACGATTACAGCCGCATGGGCTATGCGCCGGCATGCGTCTGCGAATATATCATGACGCTGCTCAACTCCAACTACGAGGAGTGGCACATGCAGAACCCCGATCAGCCTTACACCGCCTTCCCCTTCAATATCAAGAAGATGAGCGCTTCGGGCTGCCTGTTTGATTTTCATAAGCTCAACGACGTCAGCAAAAACGTCATCTCCCGCATGAGCGCCGAGGAGGTTTACACGCAGGCGCTCGCATGGGCCGAGCGGTATGACCCGGATTTCGGCCGTCTGCTATCCGCCGACCCCGCCTATGCAAAGGCCATTCTCTCGATCGGCCGCGGCGGGAAAAAGCCCCGCAAGGATTTTGCCACATGGCAGGATGTCAAACCCTATCTGTCCTTCTTTTACGATGAGCTGTTCACGGTGGAGGACGCCTATGACGCGGCCTTTCCGAAGTCCGATATCCGCCGTGCACTCGAGGACTTTCTCGGGAGCTACGACCCGGCCGACGACATGAACGCCTGGTTCGATAAAATCAAGGCCGTTGCCGATCGGCTCGGCTATGCCTCGGATATGAAGGCATATAAGGCAAATCCGGAGGCCTATCCCGGCAGCGTAGCCGACGTGAGCATGTTTTTGCGCGTGGCCGTGACCGGACGGCTGAATTCCCCGGATATGTATGCCGTGATGCAGATTCTCGGCCCCGAACGTGTGCGTTCGAGAATCCGCCGCATGATCGATTCGCTCTGACCGAGCACAGAAAGGACCACTCCCGATATGGAAGAAATGGAAAGAAATTTTATACACGACATCATCGACGCGGATCTGCGTGCCGATCCCGAGCTGAAAGTCCACACCCGCTTCCCTCCCGAGCCGAACGGATACCTGCACATCGGCTCGGCCAAGGCCATTATGATCAACTATCAGGCCGCAAAGAAATACGGCGGGCTCTTCAACCTGCGCTATGACGACACCAACCCCGCCAAGGAGGACAACGAGTATGTGGAGGCCATCTACCGCGACCTCTGCTGGCTGGGCGCAGAGCCGAACGGCGGCGTGTTTTACGGCTCGGATTACTTTGATCAGTGCTATGCGTTTGCCGTACAGCTCATCAAGGCCGGAAAAGCCTACGTCTGCGACCTGAGCCCCGAGGAGATGCGGGAATACCGCGGAACGCTGACCGAACCGGGCAAAAACTCACCCTATCGCGACCGCTCGGTGGAGGAAAACCTTGATTTGTTCGAGCGCATGAAAAACGGCGAGTTTGCCGACGGCACACATACCCTGCGCGCCAAAATCGACATGGCCAGCCCCAACATGAATCTGCGCGACCCGGCGATCTACCGCATCGTGCACACCAGCCACCACCGGCAGGGGGACAAATGGTGCATCTATCCGCTCTATGATTACGCGCATCCGATTCAGGACGCGCTTGAGGGCATCACGCACTCGCTCTGCTCGCTGGAATTTGAAAATCACCGCCCGCTCTATGAGTGGGTCATCGACAACATCGGCTTTGAGAAAAAGCCGAAGCAGCGCGAATTTGCCCGCCTGAATGTGACAAACACAGTGATGTCCAAGCGCTACCTGCGCTATCTGGTGGAAAACGGACTGGTGGACGGCTGGGATGACCCGCGTCTGCCCACCCTCTGTGCGCTGCGCCGCCGGGGCTACACGCCGGCCTCCATCATCGATTTTGTCAATCGCGCCGGCGTTGCCAAGGCCGACAGCCTGGTTGACATCGGCCTGTTGGAGCACTGCATCCGCGAGGAACTGAACAGCACCGCTCCCCGGCGCATCTGCGTACAGAAGCCGCTGCGGGTGGTGATTACCAACTATCCGGCCGACCGTGTGGAGTATTTTGAGCTGCCCAACAATCCGCAGAACCCCGACGCCGGCACACGCAAACTGGCCTTTGGCCGTGAGCTCTTCATCGACGAGGAGGATTTTGCCGAGCTGCCGCCCCCCAAGTTCTTCCGCCTCAAGCCGGAGGGCGAGGTGCGGCTGATGGGCGCCTATCTGATCCGCTGCAACGAAATCATCAAAAATCCCGACGGCAGCATCCGCGAGCTGCACTGCACCGCCGACCTCGAAACCGGCAACGGTACCCCGGCCGACGGCAGAAAGGTCAAGGGGACGATTCACTGGCTATCGGCCGCGCACTCCGAGGAAACCACACTGATGCTCTACGACAAGCTGTTTACCATTGAGAACGTCAACGACATCCCCGAGGGCAAGACCTACAACGATTATCTCAATCCCACATCTCTGGTGCGTCTGGAGCACTGCCGCGTGGAGCCGTCGCTGGTCGACGCTGCACCGGGCGAGCAGTTCCAGTTTGTTCGGACCGGCTATTTCTGCAAGGATACCAAATATCCGAACACCTTCAACCGCATTGTGGGACTGAAGGACAGCTTTCCGAAAAAGTAACACAAAAGACCTTGGGCGCCGCCCAAACCCGCTCAGGAAACTTTTTTGAAAAAAAGTTTCCTGAGCTTATTTTTCGACTCCACATTTCTTAAGGCAACACCGCGCAAAGCAAGGGGCTTGAAATTCAGACAAAAATATGGTATAATAAACCCATGGATAAACAAATGAGCATGTCGTTTTTGCACGACGAATTGAAAGAAGTCAGCACGCACAA
>CALXUY010000052.1 GCA_944391805.1 uncultured Clostridia bacterium | reverse complement strand
AGCAGGAAAACTTAAAATCAATGGCAGAAGTGTTGCGGGAAGAAATCAAGCAGCAGGAAAAGCAAAAAACCAACGTTAAGGCGTTTATCAGCGTCGTAAAGAAGTACACCGATATGCAGGAACTTGACGCTTCCATTTTGCGGGAGTTTATAGACCGTATCGAGGTTTCCCATACCGATAAGAAATCCAAGACAAGGGAAATCACGATTGTTTATAACTTCATCGGTGCATTTGATTTTGAACGGGCAAAAGAAAAAGCCCAAAATACAACTCAAAAACAGCAAAGAACGGCATAGCCGTTTGGCTATACCGTCCCTTGCTTCAATGTTTTCTTAATTCACCGCCCCATTCTCGGGTGGCTGATTGCCGGAATTGTGTTCGGTCCCTATCTTGTAGAAATTGTTTCTTTTGATATCACAAATTCTGTTCCGTATCAGGTTTTTATCAAATTTGCGGAATGCTTTGCCGGTGTTATGATCGGACGCGAGCTTGTTTTCCGGAAAATTGCAAGCTCGGGTAAACAGATTATCACCATTACATTTGTTCAATCCATCGGTACGTTTTTATTTGTTTCATTGGTTTTTGCGGTGGTATTTCTGATCGCCCATATTCCCATCTATCTGGCATTTATATTTGGTGGAATTGCCCTTGCAACAGCCCCGGCTCCTGCGCTTTCCATCGTGAACGAATATCACACCTCCGGGCCCGTGACCCAGACGCTGATTCCGCTTGCCGTGATTGACGATGTGATCGGCGTGGTGGTGTTCTTTACGGTCATTTCGATTGTCAACGGGGCTTACAGCGGATCGGATACGTCGATCTTATCGATTGTAGGCATGGTATGCTTCCCATTCATTATAGGAATTGCAGCGGGCTTTTGCGCATCCGTGATCCTGAAAAAAATCAAAAACAGATATCTGTGCTTTTCTCTGCTGCTGGTCTTCCTGTGCCTTTCCACGGTGATCGGATTGCTGATCGACCGTTTTGTATATCATTCGTTCAGCTTGAACTATCTGTTGATCGGCATGGCATTCAGTGGAACGGTTGCGAACATGCTGCCGGAGGAAAAATTTGAGGATGTGCTGAAATTGTACGAGCCTCTGTTGAATCTTTCTCTTGTGGTTGTGATTGTCAATCTCGGAATGCCGCTGGATTATCGTTTGATCGCGGGAGCGGGACTGTTTACTGCCATTTATATCCTGGCAAGAGCGGCGGGAAAAATCGGCGGAGCATATTTGGGCGGTAAAATTGCAAAAGCCGATCCGAAGGTTACAAAATATCTCGGCTTTACGCTGCTTCCGCATTCGGGTGTTTCGCTGGTATTCACAGGCATTGCGGTTTCCACTCTGACGGCAATTGATCCCTCTCTTGCAACCATCATATCCGGGACGATTGCGGCGGCTGCCATTATAAACGAAATTATCGCCGTAATCATTGCCAAGTTTGCTTTCAAATGGGCTGGGGAAATGGAAAAATGAACCGGCAGTGTGCGCCCAGTGGTCCGGCGCCTGCGTTTCACTTGAAAAAATGATCCGACACATTTGAAAATGCCTTCAAAAGCCGCAAAAATGCGAGAAAACGGGAGCTATTGCGGCGGTAAATGAAAATCATCGGATTTTTTTGTAAAAAAGTATTGACAAGCCGGTGGGGATGTGATATAATAGGCAAGCGTGAAAAAACGATTACTGAAATTTGTTTGGAGGAAACACAACAATGTCCACGTTTATGCAGAAAAAAGAATCTGTTGTTCGCAAGTGGTACATTCTGGACGCGGCCAATAAGCCCCTCGGAAAAACGGCGGTCGCCGCGGCGGATCTTTTGCGCGGGAAGAACGCTCCGGAATTCACTCCTCATGTCGACTGCGGAAACTTTGTCATCATCGTCAACGCCGACAAAGCGGTTCTGACCGGCAAGAAGCTCGAGCAGAAATATATGATTCATCACTCTGGCTATATCGGCGGCCTGAAGCAGGTGCAGTACAAGCAGCTGATGGAAAAGAAGCCGGAGCTGGCAATGGAAGCGGCAGTGAAGGGAATGCTCCCCAAAAACTCGCTCGGCGCCAAGGCCTTTACCCGTTTGAAGGTATATGCCGGTGAAGCTCATGTTCACGAGGCGCAGAAGCCCGTGGCATATGAGTTTTAATCAGAGAAAGGAAGGACAAAACCGATGTATACAAGCTCGAAACCCTATTTCTATGGCACCGGCAGAAGAAAGAAGTCGGTCGCGCGCGTCCGCATCATTCCCGGCAGCGGAGCGATCACCATCAACGGGCGGGATGTGGATGACTATTTCGGTCTGGAGACCCTGAAGCTGATTGTCAATCAGCCCTTTGGTGTGACCGGAACGGCCGGTAAATTTGACATTATCGCCACGGTGAAGGGCGGCGGTATTTCCGGTCAGGCCGGCGCGATCCGTCATGGCCTTGCCCGCGCGCTGGTTGCGGCTGATGCCGAGTACAGACCGGCTCTGAAGGCATCCGGCTTCCTGACCCGCGACCCTCGTATGAAGGAAAGAAAGAAGTACGGACTCAAGGCTGCACGTCGTGCACCTCAGTTCTCGAAGAGATAAAAAAACAGCCCCCGGGTGGGGGCTATTTTTTTATCCCGGTCGACCTTGGAGGCCGACCGGAGCGCAGCATCCGGTGGTTTCCGCGGCCAATATCCCCCCGGGATATTGGCAGTTTCGCGGAAACAGTTCTCCAAGATCGTCATGATCCTGAAAAAATGCCGCAATTTTCGGATCGGCGTCGGTGAGCTGCCTTCAGGGCTGTGCGTGCAGACGCATATACTCCATAAACCGGTTCCAGTCGTACCGGGAGAGGAAATGCATCCCGTGCCGGCGGTGGTAGCCGATATACCCTTTGTGCAGACTTTCACCGGGCTGGGGAATTTCTCCGTCGTGCTCAAGACCCGGCAGGCCGTGCTCCCTCCACGCGGAATCTGCCGCCACGCAGGCGAGAAACTCCGAGTCGGGGTCGGCCCAGTCGTCCATATCGGCAGAGGCGACATAAACATGGCGCGGGGCAATCGCGGCCAGCAGAAAGTGCTGGTCAAAGCCGTCCGGCACATTGCTCTCCGCCCAGCGCCGGTAGGCGGGTGCAAACCAATGGGGAAATACCTCGGTGATGCGCCGGATGCTCTCACCGGTTTTCCCGTATGCGCCAATCGCGCCGATGGCTCCGAGACTGCCGCGTGCGAGCGCCGCTCCGCCGCAGCCCGAATCGTTTGAAAAGACAAAGGAGAAGCGGTCGTCCAGCATTCCGGCCAGAAGCGCAGCCTTCCCAAGGCGTGAGTGCCCGAGCACTGCCGCCCGCCGGGGGTCGAGGCAGGGCAGCTCCGGCGCCAGATCCAGAACGCGGGAGGCCGCCCATGCCCAGACCGCGAGCTTTCCGGGGGTGTGCGGTGCGGAGCGATCTCCCATCGGCAGGATTGCGCACAGACCGTCCTCAAAATTCCCGTCGTCGGACGTGATGTCCCGATAGCAAACACTGAGCACGCCAAAGCCCGCGTCGGCAATCTCTTCGGCCGGGAAATACAGAGTGGGCGCCCCGGGGTGAAAATTGAGCAGCACAAAGAACGGATGCGGTTTTCCGTCCTCGTGCAGCAGCCGCCAGACCGGAAAGCTGTGCCGCCCCGCCCGGGTGATGACCGTGAGCATCACGCGGGAGAGCGACGCTCTGCCGGCGCACAGCCGGTTTTCCACGGCATCGGGCGCGGAGACCTCGGTTTTCCAGTCAAACGGCGGCAGAATGCCGTATTCCTGTTCGCACAACAGGCGTTTTGCGGTTTCTTTGCCGGGGAAGGGCGGTAGCTTCCGCTCCGTGAGCAGCTCCTGTAATTTCATGTCGGCAGTGTGGCGCCGCTGCTTTTCACCGAGTGATGCGCTGCGGCGCGCTCCCCTTTCTGTTTTGCTCTGAACTGCTTCTCATTGTAACAGATTTCCGGAAAATTGTCAAGTGCCGCGGACGAACCGAAGGCGGAATTTTTATCTGCGTCCCCCGCGGGATTTTCAAAAAAAGGTTTACACGGGGGCTTTTTTATGATATAATATATGCAGAGCATTTTGTCATGCCCCGGTCCGGCAAGGCTTGGGGTGCTGCCGCGTGTACGGCCGCACATCCGGGCGCCGATTCCGGCGGGCAGGACTTTTGTTTGATGCGGAAATGCCGTTCGGCGGGAGGCTGCTCCCGCTGGGGGGGGACGGAGGTGAGGCTGTGCGTTTGGATAGGCTGCTGTCGGAGTGTGGTTTGGCGAGCCGGAGCGAGGCCGCGCGTGCCTGCCGGGCCGGTCAGGTAACGGTCAATGGCGCTGTGGTCAGGCGCTCTGATCTGCATGTCAGTCCCGAAACCGACGCGGTGGTTTTCTGCGGCCGTCCGGTCCTCTACCGCAGATTTGTGTATCTCATGCTCAACAAGCCGGCGGGATATGTCAGCGCCACCGAGGATGGCGGCAGCGCGGTTGTCACCGATCTGCTGCCCGAAGAATACCGGCGGATGGGGCTGTTCCCCTGCGGCCGGTTGGACAAGTATACGCTGGGGCTGATGCTGCTGACCAACAACGGCCCGCTGGCGCACCGCCTGCTCGCGCCGAAAAGCCATGTGACCAAAAGCTATGCCTTTACGGTTTCGGCCCCCTTGGGTCAGCGGGAGGCGGCGATGCTGGAGGCTGGTGTGGACATCGGCGGCTATGTCACGCGCCCCTGCCGGGTGGAGCTGACCGGTCCGGATTGCGGAATCATCACGATCACCGAGGGCAAGTATCATCAGATCAAACGGATGATGGAGCAGGTCGGGGTGCGTGTCACCGCGCTGGAGCGCCTGACCTTCGGCCCGCTGGCGCTGGATCCGGCGCTGGAGCGGGGCCAGTGGAGGCCGCTCACACCCGAGGAGGAGTCCGCGCTCGAAGCGCTGGCCGCCCCCTCGGAACGGGTGTAGGCAAAGCGGGGAACCCGCGGCATGGTGCCGCCGAGCGCTTGCGGCCGATTAAATTTTCCTATAGAGAGGAGGGTGCATCCGATGCATCCGTGTACCATCCGGGAGTGGAGGGAATCCGACGCTCCGGCGCTGGCTGCCGCCATCAACAATCCGCGTGTGCAGGATAACCTGCGGGACGGAATCCCGTTCCCATACACCGTGGACGATGCGCTGGACTTCATCCGTGCCATGCTGGCACGCGACCGCACGCAGCAATTTGCCTTTGCCGTTGCGCTGGACGACGGCAGGGCGATCGGCAGCATCGGCGTCACGCGGGGGCAGAATATCCATTTCCGCACGGCCGAGCTGGGATATTATATCGCCGAGCCCTATTGGGGGCAGGGCTTTGCCACCTGTGCGGTCCGGCAGGTCTGCGACCATGTGTTTGCACACTCCGATATTCTCCGCATCTTTGCCGAACCGTTTGCCGACAACGCCGCCTCCTGCCGTGTGCTGGAAAAGGCCGGCTTTGCGCCGGAGGGCATTCTCCGGCAGAACGCCGTGAAAAACGGCCGGATCCGGGATATGAAGCTGTATTCCCGTATCAAATCAGAAAGGATTCCCGATGGAAATGAACATCATTGAAACGCTTGCCGCCGAGTTCGGTCTGAGAACCGAGCAGGTGGAAAAAACCGTTGCGCTGATCGACGAGGGCAACACCATTCCGTTTATCGCCCGTTACCGCAAGGAGGTGACCGGCAGCCTTGACGACGCGGTCCTGCGCGATCTGAACGACCGGCTGACCGCTCTGCGCAATCTGGAAAAGCGCAAGGAGGAGGTTTCGGCCCTGATCACCGCGCAGGAGAAGATGACGCCCGAGATTCAGGCGGCCATCGACGGCGCAAAGACCATCACCGAGGTGGAGGACATTTACCGCCCCTTCCGTCCGCATCGCAAAACCCGCGCGTCGGTCGCGCGGGAGCGCGGGCTGGAGCCGCTGGCCGAGCTGCTCATGGCGCAGGAACCCTCCTACACCCCCTCCATTGAGGAGCAGGCGGCAGAATTTGTGGACGAGGAAAAGGGCGTTGGCAGTGTTGAGGAGGCTCTGCAGGGGGCGAGGGACATCATTGCCGAGGATATTTCGGACAATGCAGAATACCGCAAGGAGATCCGCGCACTGACCTTTGCGCACGGAACCCTGACCTCCCGGCAGGCCAAGGACGAGGACTCGGTTTATGCGCAGTACTACGATTATTCCGAGGCGCTGAAAACCGTTCCCGGCCACCGGGTGCTGGCCCTCAACCGCGGGGAGAAGGAGGAGTTCCTCAAGGTATCGGTTGTGATCGATGAGGATATGGTACTCAAGGACCTGCGTCTGCGGCTTCTGCGCACGAACGGAAGCCCGGCCACCGAGCATGTGGCCGCCGCGCTGACCGACAGCTACGAGCGTCTGATAGCTCCCTCCATCGAGCGGGAGATCCGCAGCGATATTTTCGACCAGGCCTGCGAGGGCGCCATCAAGCTGTTTGCCGACAATCTCGGCCATCTGCTCATGCAGCCCCCGCTCAAGGGCAAAACCGTGATGGGCTTTGACCCGGGGTATGCCCACGGCTGCAAGCTGGCAGTGGTGGACCCGACCGGCAAGGTGGTGGACACCGGGGTCATTTATCCGGTCAAGCCGAGGCAGGAGACCGAGAAGAGCAAGCGGATTGTGCGGCAGATGATTTCGCGGCATCATGTGGAGGTTATCGCCATCGGCAACGGGACGGCCTCCAAGGAAAGCGAAATTTTCATCGCCAATCTCATCAAGGAGATCGACGAGGATGTCAAGTACATTGTTGTGAGCGAGGCGGGCGCGTCGATTTACTCTGCCTCCAAGCTGGCGGCCGAGGAATTTCCGGAGTTTGACGTGATGCAGAGAAGCGCGGTTTCGATCGCGCGGCGGCTGCAGGATCCGCTGGCCGAGTTGATCAAAATCGATCCCAAGGGCATCGGCGTCGGGCAGTATCAGCACGACATGAAGCAGGCGCGGCTGGATGAGGCGCTGGGCGGCGTGGTGGAGGATTGCGTCAACGCCGTGGGCGTGGATCTCAACACCGCGTCCTACTCGCTGCTCTCCTACATCTCGGGTATCAACACCGCTTCGGCCAAAAACATCGTGCGCTATCGCGAGGAAAACGGCGCATTCAGCCGCCGCTCCCAGCTGCTCAAGGTGCCCCGCATCGGTGCCAAGGCCTACGAGCAGGCTGCGGGCTTTCTCCGGGTACCGGGCGGGGAGGAGATTTTCGACAACACCGGCGTGCATCCCGAGTCCTATGAGGCGGCCGAGCGGCTGCTGGCACTATTTGGCTATTCCCGTGAGGATGTGAAGAACGGCAGCCTCAAAAAGCTGCACGCGCAGGTCGATCAGGCCGGAGCGGCTGCGGTCAGCCAAAAGCTGGAGATCGGTCTGCCGACCCTGCAGGACATCGTTTCCGAGCTGGAAAAGCCGGGAAGAGACATCCGCGATACGCTTCCGCCCCCGGTTCTGCGGGATG
Source organism: uncultured Clostridia bacterium (assembly GCA_944391805.1). Taxonomy (GTDB): domain Bacteria; phylum Bacillota; class Clostridia; order Oscillospirales; family CAG-272; genus UMGS1865. The sequence goes on along the minus strand of CALXUY010000052.1, from coordinate 21,583 downwards.
ACATCCTCAGCCTCGAGGATCTCAAGCCCGACATGGAGCTGACCGGAACCGTGCGCAATGTCATCGATTTCGGTGCGTTTGTTGACATCGGCGTGCACCAGGACGGGCTGGTGCACATATCGCAGCTTTCCGACCGCTTTGTCAAGCACCCCTCCGATGTGGTTAAGGTCGGCGACGTCGTCAAGGTGCGCGTGCTGAGCGTGGATGTGCCGAAAAAGCGGATTGCGCTTACGATGAAAACAAAATGATTTTAATATATTAAAGACAGAAGTCCCATCTGTTCACAAACCAGGAGGAATTGTTGTGCAACCTGCACAGTAAACCGGTGTGAAATTTGGGGAATTACCCTCTTTCCTTTTTGATCAAAATTTGATACAATATTATAGTAAAAAAACATGCCGGGCGCGCCTTTGCGCGGGCGGCAACAGGAGGATTACAAACATATGGCAAGCCTTTCGCTGAAGCATATTTATAAGAAGTATCCTGGCGGCGTTACCGCCGTTTCGGACTTCAATCTGGAAGTCAAGGATAAGGAATTTCTGGTGCTGGTAGGCCCTTCCGGCTGCGGAAAGTCCACCACGCTGCGTATGATCGCGGGTTTGGAGGAGATCACGGAGGGAGAGCTGCGCATTGGCGACCGCTTGGTGAACGATGTGGCTCCGAAGGATCGTAAAATCGCAATGGTGTTCCAGAACTACGCGCTGTATCCGCATATGTCCGTGTTTGAAAACATGGCGTTCGGACTGAAGCTGAGCAAGGTCCCGAAGGACATCATCAAGAAAAAGGTGGAGGAGGCCGCCCGCATCCTCGACATCACACACCTGCTCGACCGGAAACCGAAGGCTTTGTCCGGCGGTCAGAAGCAGCGTGTGGCGCTGGGACGCGCGATCGTCCGTGACCCGCAGGTGTTCCTGCTTGACGAGCCGCTTTCCAACCTCGATGCAAAGCTCCGTGCAACCATGAGAACCGAGCTGACCAAGCTCCACAACCGCGTGGGCACCACGTTTGTATACGTGACGCACGACCAGGTTGAGGCTATGACCATGGCTACCAGAATCGTGGTCATGAAGGACGGTCTGATTCAGCAGGTGGATTCTCCCCAGAAGCTGTACGATGAGCCGGTCAACCTGTTTGTGGCAGGCTTTATCGGAACGCCCCAGATGAACTTTATGGACGGCAAGCTGGAGAAAAAGGACGGCGGACTCTACTTCCTTTATGAGGGCAATTCCATCCGGGTGCCGGATGACAAAGCCAATGCGCCCGAGCTGCAGGAGTACATCGGCAGGGAAGTGGTTGCCGGTCTGCGTCCGGAATGTATCTTCGACGACCCCGACACGATTGCAAAGTACCCGGATTCCACGCTGACCGCCGAGGTGGAGGTCACCGAGCTGATGGGCGCCGAAATTTACCTCTATCTCAATGTTGGGGAAGAGGGCAAGCTCACCGCGCGTGTTCCTTCGAGATCCACTACGCGCGCCGGCAACAGCATTCAGATCGCCTTCGACACCTCCAGAATGCATATTTTCGACAAGGATACCGAGCGCTGCATCATTCACTGATGAATGCCGTGTCCTGAGGCAGGCAGGGGACAAACAGATTCCCGCCATTGCCTCAATGATAAAAGCTGCTGCCCCGAATGCGGATCACCGTGCATTCGGGGCAGCTTTTTTGATGGATCAGAGCAGGGTTGTAGCGGTGTCGGCGCCGGGGCGGCTGCGCTGCGCCCCGGGTTATGAAAAGCATCGCACCAGCGCGGTGAACCCCATGCAGAGCAGCACGCCGATCACGGTTGGCAGAGCAGCCGCCAGAGCCGTCCATTTCCAACTGCCGGTTTCTTTTTTGATGGTCAGCAGCGTGGTGGAGCATGGCCAATGCAGGAGGAAGAATAGAATCACACTCACGGCGGTCGCCCATGTCCAGCCGTTTGCCACAAACAGATCGCGCATTTCGAGCAGACTGCCGGCCTCACAGAGGCCGCCCTCTGCCAGATACCCCATCAGAATAATGGGAATGACAATTTCATTGGCCGGAAATCCGAGAATAAATGCGATGAGGATCACGCCGTCCAGCCCCATCAGTCGTGCAAACGGATCAAGAAAAGCGGCACAGTGGTGCAGCAGGCTGTCTCCTCCCACCATAACGTTTGCCAAGACCCAAAGCAGCATACCGGCGGGAATGGCAACCGCAGCGGCTCTGCCAAGCACAAACATGGTGCGGTCGAAGATGGAGCGCACAATCACTCTGCCAACCTGTGGGCGGCGGAAGGGAGGCAGCTCCAGCGTAAAGGAGGAGGGGACGCCCTTGAGCAGGGTGACCGAGAGCAGCTTCGTTGCGGCAAACGTCATCAGGATGCTGAACAGAATGATCGCGGTCAGAAGCAGCGCCGACGCTGCGGAGGCGGCAAGCCCTCCGGCCGTGCCAATCAAAAACATGGTGAGAATGGCGATGAGCGCGGGGAATGCGCCACCAGCCAAAAGGGAAGTTTGCGCCGGATTTCACGTCTTTTGACGCTATCGACGAGCAGAGTGCTGACAGATTTCTACTCGCCGTCCATAAAAATATGGAGGTCTTTTCCGTCCCAGACGATTTTCTGGACCAGGAGCCTGACGAGAGTACGCTTTTCATAGACGGACAGCTCGGGCAAATGCTTTTTCAGGCTCGAGAGCGCGCCTGCCAGCATATCGAGCTGCATTTCCTTGTCCGACGCGAGCAGGGCGTCCTTTTGCATCCGTTCACGCTCACGGGTAAGCTCGGATATGGTTTGGTCAAGCTCGGTGATTTTCGCGTTCACACGCTGAACGAAGGCCTCACCGAGATTCCCGCGCGATAGCGTTTCCACAAGGTTGTCCATCTCGCCGCTGTATTTTTTGATCTGAGCGTCGATGCCGGCAAGCGGATTTTCCTGCGTTTGCCCGCGCAGCTCCTGCCGCAGCTTTTCCAGCAGCCTGTAAATACCGGAGCTTTCGTCGGTATACCGCGTCAGGTATTCACAGACCATATCGTCTGCCTGCCTGCCGCCGATGTTCTGACAATCGCAAAGAGCCGTCCCGCCCCGCAGCTTGCTGCTGCACACATAGTCGTATAAATCGGGATTCGCGCTTTTTCCGGAGCGCTGCTTCGCAAACATGCGGTTACCGCATTTCGAGCAGTAGATCAAGCCGGAAAGCAGCGCATAATCGTTGTGCATTTTCGCGGGCTTTTTCCCGGTAGGGATATTGTCGGCGATGATATTCTGGACCGCGACCCACTTTTTACCCGAAACGCGCCCTTTGTGCTTGCCGATGGCAATGATCCACTTATCCGCCGATTGGCGCGGCGCATGCTTCTTTTTGTAATCGCGCTTGTTGTAGGCGAGCAGGCCGTATTTGTCCGAGCAGTCTTTTTCCTCAAAGCAGACGTCGGAATTCAGTTCACGGAAATATGCGAGCGCATCCATGTCGGCAATACAGTATACGGGATTCTGCAGAATATCCTTGATGCCGGGCAGAGAGAAAAATGCTCCCCCTCGCGAGCGTATACCTTGACGGATCAGATATTTGCTGACGCCGGAAATGCTGCGCATCTCCAAAAATTTTTCAAATATCGTATCGACTGCGGTCAGCTCCTCCGGATTGTCTTTCAGCTTGCAGGAGGTTTTTACTTTACCGTCAATGATGATTTCCTGCTGTTTTTCAGAAGTATAACCCGTGGGGGTGGTACCGCCGAGCCATCTTCCCGTGCGGGCGAGCATGAGCATGTTATCCCGCACGCGCTCCGCAATCGTTTCGCGCTCCAGCTGCGCGAACACCGACGCGATGTACATCATCGCTTTTCCCATCGGCTTGGAGGTGTCAAACTCCTCCTTGATGCAGACAAAGGAGATGCTGCGGTCGTTCAGGTCCTCGATGAGGGAGGAAAAATCGCTGACGTTGCGGCTGATCCGGTCCAGCCTGTAACAAACCACATAATCGGGCTTTTGCGATTTGATGTCCCGCAGCATTTGCTGAAACTGCGGCCTGTCGGTATTTTTTGCCGAAAAGCCCTCGTCCTCGTAAATCGTGATATCGGTATCGGCAGCATCCGGAAACTTTGTATGGATGTATTGTCTGCACATCTCAATCTGGTTTTCGATGCTTTCTCCCTTGCCGGTGTAGACAGATTTACGGCTGTAAATGAAAAATTTCAAACGCTGTTCACCATCCTTTCGATATATCCGGATGTCCGGACAGAAATTTTGCGCACTTTTTTGCAGTCAAACGCATTTTTCTTATTTGGGGTGTAGTCGTTATGGGGAATCTCTTTTGTTTTCCGCAGCTGCCATATCATCCCTTTCGTGTATTGTAGCATGGTGTGCCGCCGGATGCGACTAATACAATGTTAAATTAGAATGAATGTTTTGAGTCTGACTCTATTGACCAAGGATTGATCCCCGAAAAGCGATTAAGTTTTGTATAACATTATTTTACAATATAGAATATGATTTGTCAACAAGCAAATCGATGATTACGGAGAAAAGCGAAATGATAAATAGAATAAATCCCGCAGGCTCCCACGACATTGGATGTCGATGAATGGGACGACAGCCTGAAAGGTACATCGGCATTTACGCTTACGAAAAAGCCAATCAGTGATCCGGAGTGTGGAATCAAGGGCACTCTGCCGGAGGTCAAAAGCAAGCACGACAGGATCAATCCACCTGAATGAGAATACCAAAATGATACTTCAATGAATCCACGCGCGCCCGCGGTCGAAATTCCCTGACCGCGGGTATTTTGATATTTCACAAAAGAAAAGAGGAATTCAAATGCATTACAGAGGACATATACACAAAAACGTCTATCAGAAATTTTTGAAAAGCAGGAACCATGCGAAGATGGATCGCGCTGCATTGTCGGCAGTCTTTTTGCTCTCTGCCGACAGCCGGATCTGGTATCAGGCAAAGCGTCAGATGGACATGGGCGGACTGAACTTTAATGAGCTGAAAATAGAGGGAATCAATCCGGTGCAGTACACACTGCTCCGGGCAGCGCAGGATCTGTATGAGGAAACGCAGCATATCTCGCTTGCGGATATTACGGATCGTGACCTCGTCCCGGAATGGATGTTTCGGATGCTCAATGATGCAATCACTATACGCAGATTCGGTGTCGGAGCGAGAGCATGATATACCGGGTATTTGGAAACAATAAAAGGGTGAAAGGGGGGATCAAAAAGGAGAAGTATGCGTTATCAAGATTGGCTCATGGATTGGCTGAACAATTATGTTGAGCCGTCCGTAAAGCCGAAAACCTATGAAAGATATTCCGATATCATCAGCAAGCACCTGATTCCGCGTCTGGGAGAGTGCCAAATCGAAGAACTGACGCCCATCATAGTACAGAGATATATCACGGAATTGATGCAGCGCGGGAACCTGAAAACAGGGAAGGGACTTTCCCCGAATTCGGTCAATTCTGTGATTGCGGTGATACAGGGGTCCATGGAAACCGCGTATACGCTGGGACTGGTAAAAGAATATACGATGAACAAAATAAAACGACCGAAAGCACAGGAAAAACAGGTGACCTGCTTTACTCTTTCGGAACAGAAGCTGCTCGAGGAAGCGGTGCGGAAGGACAGGAGGATTAAGATGATCGGTGTGCTGCTGTGTCTCTATACCGGATTGCGGCTTGGTGAGCTGATAGCATTGGAATGGACGGACGTCGATCTTTCCAAGGCAGAGCTTCACGTGAACAAAACCTGCTTCTACGGAAAAAACAAAAACGGCGGATACCGCCGTTATATCAATGAACCGAAAACGCTTTCATCGGTTCGTGTGATTCCATTCCCAAAACAATTGCTGCCGATCCTGCGGGAGGCAAAAAAGAGGAGCCAATCTCCTTATGTGGTGGCAGACGGAGAAGAACCGGTTTCCGTTCGGTCTTACCAACGGAGCTTTGAACTGCTTCAAAAAAAACTCAAAATCCCGAGGAGAGGCTTCCATTCCCTGCGTCACACATTCGCAACCCGCGCGCTGGAATGCGGCATGGATGTGAAAACACTGTCCGAAATACTCGGTCATAAAAATCCTACAATTACACTGAACCGGTATGTCCATTCTCTGATGGAGCACAAAAGAGACATGATGAACCGTCTCGGTAAACTGCTTTAATGTGCGTGTAATATTGTATTATAGGAACGTACCAATATATATTTTAGCATAAAATGGAAGAAATGTCAATAGTATGGGCACCCATTGATAAAAAAATCAATGGATTTTTTCATTTTACGGAAAATAGATGAACCGGATATATATGCTACGTTCACCTAATACAATAATAGACGAACAAAAGATCAGGGGAAAAAATCACCTATCACCATAGTCAGAAACAAAAGGGGAAGCAGATATGGCAGAGAAAAAAGAAGAGCATCAAATACCGATGGAATTAATCAAAAAGGCACTTCTGGAAGCATGTCTTTTGGATCTTGAAGAAATTCTGAAGGCGGATATACCGGAGCCGACCTTGAGCAGACGGTATAAAATCCGAATGAATCGCCTTTTCCGACAGCACGTAAGAGACAGTTCTTTGCCATATCCCGAGGTGGATAACTGGTACGAAAAAATCAGATGCAGATTCATCAGGAACAGGCCCAAGCCTCCGTTCCGGCGCAGACGAATATGAAAAACGACAGTGCAAAAGGATTTTATGGCTGATAAAGCATAAAGTCCTTTTTTGTATTGATATGATACAGCGAAAATGATATGAAAGGAAGAAAGATATGCCAAACCATGTACGAAATCATATTTTCTTTGATTGCGGCGCAAAGCGCCTGAAAGAGATTCTGACTTCGGTCAAATATGACAATGACGGGGAAAATGAGGATTACGGGGTCGCAACAATCGATTTCAATAAAATCATTCCCATGCCGGAAGCACTGAATATAGAAGCCGGCAGCCATACAGAACGCGGATTAAACGCATACAGAGATTTTATTGAGATTTACACACATGGGGGTACGCTTCATACGGACGATCTGATGCATATTCCTTCTGAAAGTGAACAGGCTTTTCTCCGGAACAGAAAAGATATCCGGGCAGACGAATGGCAGCTCGGGAAAACAGCATGGCTGAATCTTCTGAATTACGGAGCGCCTACGTGGTACGAATGGCGTAATGAACATTGGGGGACAAAATGGAATTCCTACGGATACGGTTATGAGGCTTCAATAGCTTCTGACGGCAAGCGGTATCTATCCTTTGAGACCGCTTGGTCGGCGCCGTGTCCGATTTTGCGGAAGCTGTCGGAAATGTACCCGGATGTTGCTATCATTCACGAGTGGGCGGACGAGGATATCGGGCATAACTGCGGCAGAGTAAAATATCTGGCGGGAAAGGTATCAGAGGAATATATTCCGGAAAACCAGAAGGAAGCATATGAATTAGCGGCTGAAGTCTGGCATCACGATTTGTCAGAATACGGTCTCGCATTGAATGCGAACGGCACGGAGTATATCAGCCTTGATGATGAGACATATGAACTGATCGAGCTGTTTGGCAGACCGATGCTGTTTGCGAACGGCAGACTGACGGAAAAAGACATTCCGAACGGACTTTACAGCTATGATCTGCGGCAAAGCGACGACGGTGATGACCGGTTCAGCACCATTGAGCCGCATGTCGCGGTCAATCACGGCGGGACAGTTGTTACCGACCAACCGATTGATTTCGGGGAAGCCGGATATATCCAACTGGCAGAGGAAACTGCTCCGGATTTTACCGGCTGCGAGCTGACCTTCGACGAATATATGCGGAGGGTTTCTGAACATAAGGAGGGCATGAAGCTTGATTGAGATTACAACCGAAGACCTGCGCCGCTTAAAGGACGCGGAAGGAATCATACTTCAGGGATGCGGAGGCGACCTTGAGGAATGGGCAGAGGGGATCAATGAAATACTGACGGAAGCCGGTATTTTACTGGACGGAACGAGGTTTGACGCTGACCGGGTGCGTGTTTTTCACAACGATGGCCTGACCAATCTGCTCTTTCTGTTTACCGATGATGTGCATCTCCATATGGGCAGGCTTGCCGTGTGGCGGTTACAGACGCACAGCGTGTTCGGCGGGAAATGGCTGTCCGATTATGTTCCGAACCGCCTTGGCGGGTTCATAGACGAACCGGCAGAGGAAAAAAGTTCAGAGCAGTCGAAAACGGGAACAAAAAAGCCGGACTGTCCGCTCATAGGAGCCGACGGAAACGTTTTCAATCTGGCGGGGCTCGCCGGCCGGACACTTCGAAGGAACGGACTGCCCGATGAAGCGAGGGAAATGTCAAAACGGGTTTTTGCCTCGCACAGCTACTCCGAGGCGCTGAGCATTATCGGAGAGTATGTCAATATCACCGCGGCGGCAGAGGACTGCAATGAGGAAGAAACGGAGGATTTTTTACTTGAATAAAAAGGAATTTGACCGAGAGCTGAAAAAGCTGAACAAAGAGACGTCCTGGTTGGATATCTGCATATCTCCGGACTTTCAGTGCGACCAGACCGAAGGCTTTCCCACCTCGCTCTGCGTGAATTGGAAGGCGGGCAAAGCGTGGCTGGAGCTGAATGAAAGTGTGATTGCGGACATGGATGAGCCGGAGCTTGATTATTATCGGGAACTCTGTGCCGACTATGGGATTCGTGACTGTGGTGACGCCGAGCAGTTCAACGAGCTTTTACGCGGTCTCGGTGAGGATGCCTATCAGAGCGCGTGTCTCCCGGACGACGAGGAGGAGGGAATGGAACAAAGATGATCGGTTTTTTGATCGGCCTTGCGGTGGGAGGGCTGCTCGGCGTTTTGACCATGGCTTTGATCGTCGGCGGCAGCCGAGGGGAAAGGCACGGATAGCAAAAAGAAATAAGCGGTATCAATCGTTTTAATCAGAAACGGCGGGTGCCGCTTTTTTTGATTGAAATGGTTGCTCCGCCTTGGAAAGAAGGGATTCAATATTATACAACCTTGTAAAAGTCCTGTCACATGGGTCGGCAGCAAAGCGCCGATTCTTGGAATTATCCTCGCATTGTTTCCGCTTGGATACGATAGATATGTGGAAGTGTTCGGCGGTTCCGGCTCCGTACTCCTCGGCAAAACGCCGGGCAACGACTTTGAAGTATACAACGACTTTGACCGGGATCTGACCAATTTATTCCGCTGCATCAGGGAAAGGCCGCTGCAGCTGATCCGTGAGCTTGGGTTTCTTACGCTCAATTCCCGCGACGACTTCAATGTGCTGAAAAAATTTATCAATCAGGAGGAATTCACTGATCAAGATTTGCGTCAGGAAATGCAGCTTACCGAAATCTTATTAAACCCGCCGGAAGCCGAGGAGCTCAAAAGGCTCCTGTCCGGACGCGCAAACGGTCACGATATCCGCCGGGCCGCCTGTTATCTCAAGCTGCTCCGCTACAGTTATTCCAGCAGTAAAAAGAGCTTTGCTTCGCAGCCGCTTGACATCCGCCGTCTGTTCTGTACCGTCTGGCAGGCGTCCGACAGATTGGCCAATGTCGTGATTGAAAATCAGGATTTTGAAAAGCTGATCATGCACTACGACAGACCGTCAACACTCTTTTATTGCGATCCGCCATATGTGACAAGCGAATATGTGTACGGGACAGAATTTACAATGAAAGATCATCTGCGGTTGTTTGATGTGCTGTCTCATATGCAGGGCAGGTTTCTTCTGTCCTATAACGACTGCGAGTGGGTACGGAAAACCTATCAGGATTTCAATATCTTTGATTTCTCCCGTATACACAGTATGGTTCAGCGTTACGATGCCGGAAAACAGTTTCCGGAGCTGCTCATCGGTAACTACGATATTTTGGAGCGCCAAAGAAGCAAACCGTTTCAGCTGACTGTTTTTGAAAACGAACAGAGTAATGAAACAATAAAAGAACAGATTTTACAATGCAAACCACTGTACAGACAGAATCAATCACCGGGAGGCAATCAGCATGACTGAAATACTGTATCATTACACGCAAAAGGACGCAAAGGAATTGGGCGAATTGGAGCTGTGGCGGGAAAGCTACCGGGAAAACTGCAGCTGTGCCAGGGCGATTGAAGCCGCCATTCGGCGCGATTTTGACGGTATGCGCCTGAAGGAGAACTGCGCGAAATCCGTTATTTCCGAGTTTGGCTTTGACCGTGTCAACTGGGTGCTTGCCAATACGCTGCGGGAACTGAAGGACGACGGACGCTTTTCTTCCTCTAACAAGCAATGGGCCAGCGGCTTTCCGGTTCCGCCGGATAAAGAACACAATTGGCAGTTTACAGTTACATCCCATCCCGTGGTATTGGACGGTTTTGTCGACGAGGCGAGAAAAGCGTGGCGGGAACTGGAGCTGTTTGACGCTTCTCACTGTGTGTCTGAGGCAGACGGACAAATCGACTATACCGGACGTGTTGTTGTCATCAGGCCGGATATTTTCAAGGATGCGTATAAAACGCCGGAAAATCAGTTATTTATGGCCGAATCGGGATTTGGCTGTGCGCCCAATACCGGCGGAAGAAAGGTTTTCGGATATTTTCTCAAGGACGACGAGAAGACATACTTTCGACGAAACGAGCTTTACGGAGTTCTGAAGGATGAATTCCTTCCGGCTTGGGCGAGGGAAAAACTGAATACACAGAGCGAAACCGCCGACTGCGAAGAGACACAGGACGGCGGTATTTCTATGCGATGAAAAGGAGCGGCAATGAACCAAATACGAATATTCGAGAACAGCGAGTTCGGAAGGCCTGAAGTACTGTGTGAGGGGGACAGATACTTTTTCCCGTCGACGGAATATGCGAGAAAGCTTTGGCATACCGGCACCATCGCGGAACACACACGCCTTCTGGGCGCAGAAGAGCAGAGCATATCTTTACTGCTTTCTCAAAGCACACGGTATTGCCTTCTTCGCAGAAAGAGCGTGATACGGGCGTGACAAATAAAATCTGTGATCTTCATATCCGTTCCCCCTGCCGTAAGAGTGAGACGGCTTTTATATATTACCGAGAAAGGAGAAGGGCTTATGGCGGAAAAAAAGAACAAAAAAGAAGCATCGGATACCAAAGAGGAGAGCAAGCAGGAAAAGGAGCCGGAAAATCCGGAATTTGATATCAAAATCCGGGTCAATAAACTGTTTGATGAGCAATCCGGAAAGCTGCGCGCTCTTGCCAGCGCCAATATCAGCGGTTTTGCCGTTCACGGGATCAGAGTCATGAACGGCGAAAAAGGTCTGTTCGTGGCAATGCCGTCCCGTTCCTACAAAAGTGCGGACGGTACAACCCAATACGAAGAGCTGTTCCACCCGGTTACCGCGGAAGCGCGAACCGCCCTGTATGGCGCAGTGATCGACGGGTACCACGAAGCTGTGATACAGGCGCAAAGCGAGGAAGAAGAGCTCCCGTTTACACAATCGATGTAATTTCAAATAAAAACACGAAAGAGGAAATTCAGTATGAAGAAACTCATGAGCGCAATCAAAAACAAACTTGGAAAGGCGGCATCATCCGCCAGAACCGCACTTGTCAATACCAACGCTGAGGGGTATGTGGACAGCGGAGTCAAAATCATTATCGCTGTCGTTCTTGGAGGCTTGCTGCTCTCCGGACTGTATACCCTGTTCAATACCACGATCATTCCGAACGTGACCTCTGAAATCAGTGAAATGTTCAATTTTACCGGAAATTAAGGCGGCGGGCCGCCGAGGCATCGGTAACCCGCCGGCGCCTGCCTGCAGGCTGACCGGGACGTTCGGCACACCTCCAAATCTCTCTTATAGAAGGTTTTGAGGATTGTTGAGGAACTATTTTAAAAAGTGCCTTAACCGGAGTTTTGGACGGAGTCCCAAGGTCCTTGTATCAAACTCACGTTAAAAAATAATTCGAAAGGAATTCTTAAAAATGAAAAAGCTCATTTGTGCAATGAAAAATCTGTTTGGAAAGGCGGCCGCTTCCGCCAAAACCGTGTTGACAAAAACCACCGCTGAGGGATATGTGGACAGCGGAGTCAAAATCATCATCGCGGTAGTTGTCGGCGGCTTGCTGCTCGCCGGTCTGTATACCCTGTTCGACTCGACCATTATCCCGACCATGACCGAGGAAATCGGGGATATGTTCAGCTATACCGGAAACTGATTCGACATATCCGTGCGACGACAAGGCGGGGGACGTCTGTTCCCCGCCGGAAGGAGGCAATTCAATGAAGTATTTGAAAAATAACAAAGGAGATACGCATGTTTCAACCGCTGTTCTGATTATCATTTCGGTTGTGGTAGGAGCGCTGATTTTGGGCGGACTGTGGCTGCTGTTCGCCGGAGATCACGGAATTATGCCGACTCTCAATGCCGAGGTGCGGAAGCTGATGGGATATACCCAGGAGCTCCGCGTAGAACGGTATTACAATGAGGATACCGGAAGTTACTCGATCCGTTATTCCTATGACGGAACCCATTGGAGCCATGCGGATATGCCGGATTACGGTTCGTCTGCCGCGGTGGAAAGCATTATCAGCAATCATTCCGAGAACGATCCGATTCATGCCGCCATTGTGCGTGACGGGACACAAACCTATATTCTGACTTCGACCGACGGCGGGAAAAGCTGGCAGGAGAAAATTTCCTTCACGGCCAGCGCCATTACGCATTTCTATTACGGGACATCGGACGCTCTGCCGGTGACTTCCGGCTCATTCAGCGGGGAACGCTTTGTCTGCCGGTATAAAGCCGGAGGAAGCACCTACTATACCATGGTCAGCGACGGTAAGAGCTGGTCAAAACCGACATGGTCTGACCTGATTCCGGTTGGCTGACGACAGGAGAAGATATGATGCGAATTCAGATGATTTCTCCGATCCTGCCAAGGGCTGTTCCGCACGGCGTTGAAAAAGAAGCTGTGTTCGGCTTTCTGGGTGCGCTGTTATTCATTGGCGGGGCAATACTGGCGGGCTGGCTGCTCACGGGTGTTATGCGTTCCAAAGGCTTCAAAACCGGTCTTACTGTGAATCTGATACTGTCCGGCGCAACGGCATTGGTTCTGCTTCTGCGTTTCGGACTTTCGGCAGTCATTCTGCAGGGCATCGCTTTTTTCTATGTTCTGCTCTTCGCGTCCTGCTCCGATCTGACCTCGCACACAATGGATGACTGCCTGTGGGTGATGGTGCTGTGCCTCGGCCTTTCGGGGATTGATACAGTAGGATTGTTATCCATGCTTATCGGTGCCGCCGTGGTGTTTCTTCCGCAGCTGCTGATGTCGTTGATTCCCCCGCATCAGACACTGGGCGGCGCGGATATCAAGCTGTCCACGGCAATTGCTTTTCTGCTCGGATGGGAACGCGGGCTTGCGGCGCTGCTGCTTGGCTTACTTGCGGCGGTTATTACGATGAGCGTCGTCCAGAGGCAAGGCAGGCGCAGAAAAAAGCAGCCGTTTGCGCTGATTCCGTTTTTAGCGGCAGCAGCGCTCCTCATGTTCCTGGTATAACCGATTACATTCATATAGGAAGGAATGCAAAATGAAACACAAATTCAAATCCATCGGCTCCCATCCGTTCGGGAGCCGGACAGTCGTTGGTATGATATGTATTTTGGCGGCGTTGGCAATCTGCTTTGGAATAGCTCCGGCGGTCAACCGGTTTTCCAACGGCACAACCGAGATTGTGCGGGTCAGACAAACGGTCGTCAGGGGCAGTCTCATCAGCGAAAGCGATGTGGAGATCGTCTCGGTGGGGAGCTATCATCTGCCGGATGGGGTTGTGAAAGAGAAGGACTCTGTGGTTGGTAAGTATGCGGCCGTCGATCTGTTTGCCGGAGATTACCTGCTTCCGGGCAAGCTGACCTCTGATGTCAGCACCGCATCGGATCTTCTCGGAACCCTTGGCGGCGGCAGAAAAGCGATCAGCGTCAGCATCGAATCTTTTGCCATGGGACTTTCCGGAAAGCTGGAGACAGGGGATATTATTTCGGTCATCGTTTATTCTGGCCAGGAGTCAGCAGCGTTTACACCGCCGGAGCTTCAGTATGTCCGTGTCATCACCAGCACGACATCCCAAGGAGTGGACAAAGCGGACATTTCCGATGGCAAACAGCCAGTGACGGTTACGCTGATGGTCAATCAGGCACAGGCGGAGCTGCTTGCCCAGTATGAAAAAACCGCTTCCATGCATTTTGCCCTGGAATTTCGCGGTGATGCGGCGGAGGCGCAAAGATACCTCGACGTACAGGATTCCTATTTTTCCGGAGGGGAGGGATAAGTATGGCGGATGGTAAAATCATTGCCGTATGGGGATCTCCTCATTCCGGAAAAACACTCTTCGCAACCAAGCTGGCGACCGCGATATACGACAATTATCAGTCAACCGTGATTACACTGTATACTGATCTCGAAACGCCTGCGCTGCCGGTCGTATTTCCGAACGACCGGGAAAGCAGTGTCTGCTCGGTCGGAATCCCGCTTTCCAAAGCCGGAATGGATGACGAGGATGTCATCCGCAATCTGCTGACAGTGAAAAACAAACAAAATTTCGGATTTCTCGGTTACAAGATCGGAGACACCCGCTTTTCATATCCGAAGTACGGTTATGCCAAAGCGGCAGAGCTTTTGCGGGTTCTTTGCCATTTGGCGGATTACGTGATTGTTGATTGCGTCAGTCAGCCGGAAAACAGTCCTTTGGCAAGTACGGCTCTTGAGCTCGCGCAGCAGGTGATCCGACTTGCTTCGCCCGATCTTTCCAGCCTTACCTGGTATGGCTCACAGAAATCCGTATATATCGATCCGAAATATCGTTGGGATGAGCAGATTCAGGGACTGAACGTTCCGAACTCCGATACGTCTGTACCGGTTGATGAGATCAAAGCGCATTTGGGTGAAGTGGCATTTACTCTTCCGAACAGTATCGCCGTGCGGCTGCAGGCACAGAAAGGCACGCTGACGGAATCGTCCTCGGATAAACGCTTTGAGACGCGTATGAGAGAGATTGCCAGGGAAGTGGTGACATATGACCGGGATTGATTTATGGGAGCTGCTCCCGAAGGTTCAGCAGTATGTTGCGCAGTACTATACGGCGGCACTGACCGAGGATCAGAAGCACCATCAGCTCCGGTCGTACATTGAAAAGTATATCCTGGACGGCGGATACGCAGTGGAAGGATTTGCCGATAAGGAATTGATTGATCGGATTTATTCGGAAATGGTGGAGTATTCGGTGCTGACCCCGTATCTCGGTTCCTGGGATCTGGACGAGGTGAATATCAACTCATGGGATGATATTACGCTGACATATTCGGACGGAAGAACAGAAAAACTGACCGAGCATTTTCATTCGCCGCAGCATGCGCTGGATATTGTCAAAAGGCTTCTGCATCACAGCAATATGGTTATCGATAATGCTTCTCCGATTGCGCAGGGACATCTGCCGCATCACACCAGAATCACCGCCATCAAATGTCCGATTGTGGATGAGGAATGCGGTATCTCCGTATCCATCCGTTTTTTGCGACCTCAGAAGATGGATCGCGATTGTCTGATTGAAAACGGAATGGCGACAGAGGAAATGATGGCGTTTCTGGAAACCTGTCTTCGGTATGGGGTGTCGGTCATCATCGCCGGGCGGACGTCTTCCGGAAAGACCACGCTTCTGAACGCTTTGCTCGGCGGTATTCCGGATGAAAAACGGGTTTACACGATAGAGTCCGGTGCGCGGGAGCTGTTCCTCGTCAAACGGGATCATGACGGTCGGATACTAAACAATGTCGTGCACACGCTTTCCCGACCGAGTGAAAACAGCGCGTACCGTGTGACGCAGACGCAGCTTGTGACAGCCTCGCTTCGCTTTGACCCCGATCTGGTGGCCTTGGGGGAAATCCGGGACGAGGAAGCGTATTCGGCGGTGGAAGCCAGCCTGACCGGACACACGGTTGCGGCCACCGTCCATTCAGGACCGGCCGGCGCGGCGCACGGCAGAATCGCGCTGCTCTGTCAGCGCCGCTTCCAGCTTGGCATGGAGGTATCGCTGATGCAGACCCGTCAGGCGTTTCCCGTTGTGGTGTTTACTCACAAGTGCGAGGATCACACCAGAAAAATCATGGATATTTCGGAGTGCGCGGTCACGCCGGAGGGGAAAAGCGAATACCGGTGTCTGTACCGCTATGCGATTACCGAAAATGAATATCAAAACGGAGCGTATACAGTCCGCGGTCATTTTGAAAAGGGAGAGCCGCCGTCAGAGGCCCTCAAGGACATGCTGATCCGCTCCGGCGTTCCGCTGGAGACGCTCCGTGTATTCTGCCAAAAGGAGGCGCTGACATGATTTTCGTATATCTCATTTCCTTTTTGCTCTCGGCGGTCGGTGTGGCAGTCGTGCTTGGGCTGACACCGGAGAATGTTGCTGAGGATATGATGCGATTGGTTTCGCCTGAGCAAACTCTTCGGGAACGGGTGCGGATTGCCAAGGGAAGAAGGAGGCTCCGCAGACTGACAGTGGAGCTCTTCCGCATCCGGGATGCGCTGACAATGACCGGAAAAGGCAGAATGTTCACAGTCATATGCGCATCGGCACTGCTCCTGATGATCATTGGGTGTGTGACAGCGCTTGCCATCGAAAATCCGTTTTTGATACCGGTTTTTGGACTGGCATTCGCACTGATACCGTTCGGGTATGCCAAGCATACCATCCGCTATTACGATGACCACATCAAAGAGGAGCTGGAAACCGCGCTGTCAATTATCACAACCTCTTATATCCGGTCGGACGATCTGATCGGCGCGGTTTCGGAAAATATGCCGTATCTGCAGCCGCCGGTAAAGGAAATTTTTGCGGGCTTTGCCGCCGATACCGCCATGATCACCGCGGATATAAAGCAGTCCGTGCGGCGTCTGAAAGAAAAAATCAACGACACCGTTTTTCATGAATGGTGTGACACGCTGATCGCGTGTCAGGATGACCGTACACTCAAAGATACGCTCCTGACGACCGTTTCCAGGCTGACCGACATCCGTCTGGTCAACAGTCAGGTCAAAGGCATGCTGACCGCTGCGCGAACCGAATATTTCATGATGACGGCGATGCTGCTCGGAAACCTGCCGCTGCTGTATGTGCTGAATCGGGATTGGTATGCCGCACTCATGGATACCATTGCCGGTAAAATTGTACTCGCGGTCTGCGGAACAGCAATTCTTGTCACAGGTATCCTGATGTTCCGTTTTACAAAGAAAATAGAATATCAAAAAAAACAAAAATAGGTTGATTTTATCCTAATGATGTGGTATAATATAAATAGTTGGTTGCGGAAGCCGGCTACAGAACCAAACACGCGTTTTGAAAGTATATTGAGTTAGGAGGGAAATCAACAATGCAGGTGGATACAAATTTGCTGGTGACAATGACCGATGCCAATCAGAATTTTTCAAAGGTTGTGCGCTTGGTAGACGATACCGGATTGGCGGTGATTATGAAAAACAATAAACCGCGGTACGTTTTAGTGGATTTTGATGAATATGAGAAAATTCAACTGGCGATGCAGATGCGCGAAAAACTGATCGGAACAACAGCGGATCAACTGATTGAAAACAATCTGGAAGCTTTCCGGGAGCTGGCGAAATGATTTTACTGTCAGTAACAGAAATCATATCCCTGCACGGCAGGCTGATTACCAGAACCGGTGGGACAGACGGTGTGAGAGACCGATGGCTTCTGGAGTCCGCGGTGTACAGTACCGATGTCTCATACGAGGAGGTAGAGAAGTATCCCACAGTGGAGGAAAAGGCTGCAAGGCTCGCATATGCGCTGATTCAGAACCACACGTTTGTTGATGGAAATAAACGCATTGGCATCCTTGTCATGCTGATGACCCTGAAGCTGAACCACATGGAACCGGTTTTTACACAGAAAGAACTGATCGACCGATGGAGAAATCCATCGGTTTTTTAATTTGCCGGAAAGGAGAGAAATGTTATTACAAATCATAGCGGCCGCCATCATGGCGGCAGGACTTTCCCTGATTCTGCTCGACGCCTTCCGGGTACCCTGCTATGCGGTTTCAAAGGCAGTGCATAACCTTGGCAAACAGCAGAAGAAAAAAACAAGCGTACTGGAAATCTGGCTCCGCAAGCTGTCTGTCAGGCTTGCGGGCAAGCTACGGCTGAACGAATACAGAAGAATGCAGCTCGAAGCCGATCTCAGGACCTCTGACATCAGTATGACGCCGGAGCAGTATACGGCCAACGCCATTGTCAAAGGCTTGGTAATTGGAGTATTTGCGCTTCCCGCGCTTGCAATATCCGGGCTGATGGCAGTATTCTTTTTGTTCTGCGGGGTAGTTGTGGCTCTGACGGAATACAAAAAGCTCGGAAGAAAAATCCGGGATCGCAGGCGCAGAATTGAAAATGAACTGCCGGGCTTGGTATCCAATATTCAAAAAACACTTGCTCACAGTCGGGACGTTCTCGGAATACTTGACGCTTACCGCGAGCAGGCGGGAGAGGAACTCAAAAGGGAACTGGAAATTACAGTTGCGGATATGCGGTCGGGAAACGACGAGGTGGCATTGACCCGGCTTGCTTCCCGTGTCGGAAGCTCCATGATGACCGACGTGACGCGCGGACTGATCGGTGTGGCGCGCGGCGACAATACCAGTGTTTATTGGGCGCAGCTTGCCCTGCGGTTTGATGATTACGGCCGGCAACTGCTCAGGGCCGACGCGGAGAAAGCGCCGAAGCGTGTGCGCCGACTGTCTATGGTATTGCTGATTTGCTTTATGCTGATCTATGTGGTTGTAATCGCTCAGGTGCTGCTGTCGTCTCTGGGAGGTCTGGCATGGTAAAGCAAACAGAAAGGATCACAAACAGGAAAGGCGAGAGCTATGTGGATACGGCGATTACCGTTATGATCGCTGCATTCGTTCTGGTGTTTGCTGTCAGCATCGTATCACTTGCCGCACTGAGCCAGAATGTCCGGACGGTATCCGACCAGCTGACTGATTATGCCTGCCTGCGCGGAAGCACCGATATCGGAGAGTTTGCGGGAGAGCTCAGGGAAAAAACCGGAATCGATTTCTCGTATTCCTTTGACGGCACAGTGTATTATGACCAGACTGCCGGAAAGGTGCAGCTCGGTGACGCGATTTCATGTACCGTCACGTATTCTCTGACCATTCCCGGGTTCGGGGATGTGATTCATCCCGTTACTGTGACAGCGTCGAGCAGTGGGCTGTCACGGTATTATTGGAAATGAGAGGTGAGACTGTGAAGCTGTACAGAGACAGAAGGGGCAGCGCATATATTTACCTGTGCGTAATCGTACTGTTCATTTCCGCATTGCTGTCCGTGCTGCTCCTGTATATGGGGTTGACCGCACAGGTACGGATGCAGAAACGGGAGGTGCAGTCCAAACTGGACGGGTGCCTGATCTCCTTTGCCGCGGAGGCCTTTGACGCGCTGAAGCAGGGAGATAGAGCGGAGGAAGCAATGGATACTGATCGTCTGACCGCTGAATGCTATGCGGCGCTGGGGTTTGCCCGATCCGATACCGTATATACAGAGACAGACGGCGGATGCAGGATGTCCAGACCGGATGTCACAGTCTGGTCTGATGATGGTTTTGGTGTGAAGGTCACGTATACCGCGACTTTTCCGGTCCGGTGGAACGGGAAAAATTATGACGTTCTGACCATTCCGGTCAGTGTAACGAGCTGCTATCACGGAAAGGGTGAATTCAGATGAAACAAAACAAAGCGTTCAAAGTTGTTATTGCGGTTCTGATTGCGGTATCCGGCGTTTGCGGGATTATCGCGTCTGTCGCCGGAAACTATCACAGGACGAAACCGGATGCATCCGAAAGTGAAGTGCCTGCCCAGTCCAAATGGGATCCGACCGGAAGCATAAGAAAGGAAAGCGAGTATATTCCGGAGATAGTGGAGCGTCCGGACGGAACTCCGCAGAGTACCGGGGAAAAGGATGCGGACATCGTTGTGGATGTCGCAGAGATGACGCGGAACCAGGAGCCGGAGGTCATCGATGGAACAATTGCGTATGCAACAAAAGAGAGAATAGGAGAAAAACGGTGAACCAGTCATATACTGCCCGGAAAGCACTCTCATTGCTTTTGATTCTGTGTTTTTGTATCGGAATGGCGCCGGGGCTGTCCTCGGGACTTTCAACCCCATATTATAAGATTTATGAAAAAAAGCGAAAAAAGAGCGTACCGGAAGAAAAGCAAAATTCGTTGAATTCTTTCGACGTCTGTGTTTCTGCGACTACCGCGGTCAATTTTGCCACACAGTCCGACGGTACCGTCGCCTCAATGGAAACCTATACGGTTTTCTATGATGCCAATGGCGGCAGCGGCGCGCCGCCCGCGCAGACCAAAACGCAGGGTGTTCCGCTTATATTATCTGACGTACAGCCGACCCGTACAGGATATACCTTTCTCGGATGGAGCAGAAACAGCAATGCGCTCCATGCCGATTACGGTCCCGGGGATCGTTATATGATCGATCTATCCGCAACGCTCTACGCGGTATGGCAAAAAAATCCCGAAATCTATACCGTGTCGTATCATGCCAACGGAGGCAGTGGTGCGCCAAAGACACAGACAAAAACGGAGGGCAGTACTCTGTATCTTTCAGATGTGGTGCCAACAAAAGGACGGATATTCCGGGAGTGAAGGGGGATACCGGACGCTGGAAAATGAGAACGGCGCCTTTCGGTTCGTCCGGAATCCGGACGCCGGTCATGAACGTGTGCACTATGTTCCGGTGTGGTATGATGACGGACGCTATCTTGTATCCGTTACAGCGTCCCAGCTATGGACACCTGCCGGAATGATCTCGCTGACCTGTCACACGGATGCGATCAACATCCGCGGTTCGCTTTTCGACGATTACTATATAGGAGGATGAAGGTGAAAAAGGTTTATATCTGTTCGGCTCTGCGGGGAGATATGGAAAACAACATCCGTCTTGCCAAATGCTACTGTGAATATGCCGTCAGAGAGCACGGTGTGCTTCCGATTGCCCCGCATATTTATTTTACGCAGTTTCTCGATGACGGCAGAAAAGAGGAAAGGGAGTTCGGTCTGCGTGCCGGACTCTTGTTGCTTTCCCTGTGCGACGAGCTGTGGTATTTCAGGGATGCGGTAACTGCCGGCATGGCTGAGGAACTCCGCAGAGCCGCTGCGCTGGGTATCCGGGTATGGCATGTCCCGCAGGACGAATATGAAGATTATACAATTGAAAGGAAACGAGTGATTCATGAAATACAATAGAATGATTTTTGTGATTCTGTCCGCCGCACTGATCCTAACCGCGCTGCTCGGTGTGACCGCGTCCGCGGCAGGAGACGTCGCAGGCGCGGTAGAGGACACATGGGACGCTGCCAAGGGGCAGATCAAGGACGTCACCAATCGTGTGATTTTTCCGGTCATCGATCTGATTCTTGCCATCCTGCTTTTTGTCAAGATCGCAACCAGCTATCTGGAATGTGCGCCCGTAAAGGCACTGTAACGATTTTGGAATTGGCTAACCAACAGGGAACCCACACGGTCAATGCCGAATTCCTCACAAGCTGTTTTGATGATCTCATCCGGAAGGATGTTTCCGTTATACT
>CALXUY010000051.1 GCA_944391805.1 uncultured Clostridia bacterium | reverse complement strand
GAAAATTCTTTGCCATGATCTACTGTAAAACTGCGGCGTTTGGACTTTGGGATCTTTTCAAATGCCTGGATATTGGCTTCGGTGAAGGACGCAGCCGTTCGGTCCGGGATCTTGAACAGTACGGCGTACCGGCTCACCCGTTCTACCTGCGTTCCGATGCAACCGCTCCATTTTGCGCCTCGTACGGTATCTCCTTCCCAGTGCCCGATCGTTTTTCTGCTTTCCACGCTTTTCGGTCGGTCATGAATCGTGTATTCAATATCCAGATGTCCGCATTTGCTATTTTTATGTCCGCCGCACCGGGTTCTGCCCTTGATCCTGAGCTTTTTCCGCAGAGCCGGATTCAGTAATCCGTTTTCCAGTCCCCAGTATATCGTGCAGGTGCTGATACGGATGGCGTTGCCTTCCAGTTTCAATCGCCCGCTGATCTCTTCCGGAGACCAATAGGCAACTAACAGTTCACTGACTTTCCGGGCATAGTCCGGCTCTGACAACTTGTAATGTCTCACACAACGTTTCCGCCGTTCCCGGTATTGCTCCTCGGCTCTGATTGCACTGTAGTCCTCTCTCGTTGCGGCATTCCGTCGGATCTCCCGACTGATACTTGATGGTGACCGTCCCAGTTCTTTGGCTATTGTACGACTTGCGTTTGGTTTAACAAGGATGGGCTTGTTTAAAACCCAGATTTGTTATATCATAAACTGATGATCCAATGGGTGAAATGAGAGAGTAACGCCTCGAAGCTCCCACCCTGAGACTCCGGCTGGCGGTGGAAGTGGAAACACTGATCGTCAGAAGTCCGGTGAAGTCGGCTGACCGCGGCCGTATTGCTTTATGTTATTATATATGAAGCAACGAAACCTGTCCAGAGGTGGATGGCGCCGCTTACAGGTCGGGGGCCTAGAAAATACCTATGGTGAGAATGATCAAAAGATCTGACGAAACTGCGAAAGAACGAATCTAAAAGAGCAGCAGGTAGAAATGCTTGTGCGTGAGAAATCACGGTCAGTGTGGGGAAGTAAGAAAGTAGCTATGAAATCCCATGATGCGCGAAGGGAAACCGGCGGGCGCATCCAAGCTGACGGGTTCAAAGCAGCCATCTAAGGGTATATGAAACGGTAGGATTATCGGGACAAGGAAAGGTATCGAATATCCGAAGCATATAAGCAGCCGAATCGGTGCTGAAAAGCAGAGGTCGAACCGTTGAAGTTCCTATAATGGGAGTGGAGGAATGGCCTCAAGTCATAGACATGTAACATAAACCCATGTAAAACCTTTACTAAGAGATTTCGAATAAGAGAATAAAGGCTGCCTTGATATTTCGTATGGAGAGGCAAGACTCTTAGACACCACAATAAGTGTTGGGAACAATAGGGTTTATCGAAATGTCTATGATGGAACGCGGAGTGCGGTGAAAGCTGCACGCTCCGTGTGAACGGGGGGAAAATTCCGAGGTTATTATACCAGAGAATTACCTATCTGTATTCTGAATTTTTTTGCCCCTTTTTCAGCAGAACCAGTAGACTTTCTCTCTCTTTTGTGGTAAAATGTTTGTAGCAACTCATTGGATTTTCCTTTTTTGGTTTACTCGTCATTTACCATTATAAAGGTTTTTTCAGTGAGTTGCAATCCTTTTTTCCCTTTTTGCCTCTCTTTTTCTACTCGTTGCACTTACTATTATAATCCAAGGCAAAAAGTTTTCCCCACAAAAATGCCCCCGTCCCTCGCTCATTTATCCGGGTCGAGATATTTCCAGTACGATTTGATATAGTTGATGCCCGACCAGAGCGTGAAGAACGCCATTGCCACCGTGCTCAGCACCGAGAACGGCCGATAGTCGGCCAAGAAATCCAGCCCCTCAATATGGTAGGCCAGCAGCGGCTCGAGAATGCAGAGAATCACGCAGGCGATCTGGGTGCAGGTCTTGATTTTGCCCAGCCTGTTGGCGGCGATGACAATGCCGCTCGAGCCAGACACCACCAGCCGCATCGACGTGACGGCCAGCTCCCGGAAAATGACAATCAGCACCGCCCAGAAGAACAGAATGCAGAACAGGCGGTTGGGTTCCGCACGGTTCAGCGTTTTGTAGAGAATCACCAGCAGCGCGCCGATGACCATGAATTTATCGGCCAGCGGGTCGAGAAACTTGCCGAAATCGGTGATGAGATTGTGCTTGCGCGCAATCTTTCCGTCCAGCATGTCGGTCAGAGAGGCGACAATAAAGAGCACCAGTCCCACGATGTCGGCCCAGAGCGCATCCGACGCCATCATCACAATCACAAACACCGGAACCACCAGCAGCCGCAAAACCGTGAGCTGATTTGGCACATTGAGTTTCATGTTCATTCCTCCTTCTGATTTTCCCGCGTGACCCGCACACCGTGCAGGTCGTAATCCACCACCCGGCGGACCTTGACCCGAACAAAACTGCCCGGCTCCACCGGCTCGTCACTGCGGAAATACACCTTTCCGTCAATCTCGGGTGCATCGGCGGCGCTCCGCCCGTAATATACCCCTGCCACGCTGTCATATCCCTCACAGAGCACCGGCACCACACGTCCCACCTTCTCGCGGTTGAGCGCCTCATTGATCTCCATCTGCTCCCGCATCAAAAGGTCCAGCCGGTCCTGCTTGACCTGCTCGTCAATCTGATCGGGCAGATCATAGGCCGGAGTGTCCTCCTCACGCGAGTAAGCAAACGCGCCGGCATGGTCAAATCTCTGCTCTTTGAGAAAGGCGCACAGCTCGGCAAAATCCTCCTCGGTCTCTCCCGGGAAGCCGACAATAAAGGTGGTACGAATCACGATATCCGGCACCTCTCTGCGGAGCCTGGCAAGCGTATCGCGGATCATGGCGCTGTCCCCGTGGCGGTTCATGGCGCGCAGCATTCGGTCGCTGATGTGCTGGAGCGGCAGATCGATGTATTTGAGCACGCGGGGATTGTCGCGCAGCTCGGCAATCAGCTCATCGGTGATTTTATCCGGATAGCAGTAGAGCAGGCGGAGCCACGGGATGGCAGTTTCCTCGGTGATGCGGCGCAGCAACGCGGCCAGCGAATAGCGGCCATAGAGATCCAGCCCGTAGCGCGTGATGTCCTGCGCCACAATGTTCAGCTCCCGCACGCCCAGCGCCTCGAGCTGCTTTGCCTCGGAAATCAGCTCCTCCATCGGCCGGCTGCGGAAGCGCCCGCGAATGGAGGGAATGGCGCAATAGCTGCACCGGTTGTCACAGCCCTCGGCAATTTTGAGGTAGGCGGTATAATCCGGCGTGGTCAGCACCCGGTCGCCTCCCAGCCGCACGGCATTCTTATCGTCGTGGGCATAAAATTTCGGCCCCGCCTTTCCCTTCGGACGCTTTGCGGTGACCGCCTCGATGGCCTCCACAATGCGGTGAATGCTCCCCACGCCCAGCACCGCGTCCACCTCGGGCAGCTCGCGGAAGATCTCCTCGCCGTATCTCTCCGAGAGGCAGCCGGTGACGATAATCGCCTTGAGGTGGCGGTGCTCCTTGAGCCATGCCACATCCAGAATGTTGTCGATGGCCTCCCGCTTGGCGCTCTCGATAAACGCGCAGGTATTCACAATGATCACATCCGCCTCGATGTCCTCCGGGGTAATTTCATAGCCAGCCTGCACCACCTCGTGCAGCATCACCTCGGTGTCCAACTGATTTTTCGGACATCCGAGCGAAACAAATCCGATTTTCATATTTCTGTGCGGCGCGCCCCGTTCCGGCATGGCGGAACGGAAGCAGCGGTATCCGCATCCTTTCTCATCATAATTCAAATACGCCGCTCTACAGAACCACACAATTGGTCCATGCGCGTCTCCCCTCGCGGTCGGTCACCTCGGCGCGCACATAGTGCTCGTTCGGGTCGATCCGGTAGCGCGCCTCGGTCAGCCCATCCCCCGTAAACACCCGGTGGCTGAACACCCAATCCGACCAGAAGCCGATCTCGGCGCAGGGAGAACAACGGACCACCATCTCGTTCCCTTCCCGCCACAGGTGCACCTCCGGCCCCTGCGTGGCATAGAATTTGCCGACGCGAATGGCGTGCATCAGGGCCTCCCGCGAGTTATCGGCCGCCTCCACCATGATCCATGAGCGGCAGCAGTCATTGTCATAATAGTGCGCGTCGTCATCGGCAATCAGCGGATAAAATCGCCCCTGCGCGCCCAACATATCCACAATCAGCCCGGAATCCGGCCGGCGGGACATGTGAACGCCCGAGACCGTGTTGTAAATTTCGGTTGCGTCCACATACTTCAGGGGCAGAATCTGCGCCGGGGTGTTGAGCGACCATGCCGGATGCGCCAGAATCACAAGCCCACCGGCCTGCCGCAGCGCGTGGATGATCTCCTGCGCCGTGGACTGAAACGGAATTTCGGGGTCGTGCGTCATCCCAACGCCCACTATATGGAACAACCCCTCCCGCGTGTTGCAGACCTTGACGTTGTACTCCCCGCCAGACAGAATGGTCATTCCGTCAAACTCTCCCGCCGCGCCATAGGTCCAGTGGTCGGTCAGCGCAAGCGCGTCATAGCCGGCGTCATGGTAGAGCTGAGCGACCTCTGCGGGGGTCTTTCTGCCGTCAGACAGTGTTGTGTGGGTATGTAAATTCACGCGGCAGCGCGTGTTGCCGAACAAATCCGTATACATCTGATCCGTATCGCCCCTGCGGGCGCCTTTCCTGCTTTTTCTTCCCAGCTTCGCCGGTTTGCTTCGCCGGTTCTCCGGCGCTCTCTTCATATTGTATCACATCCGAAGCATTTTTACAAGTGCATTGCACAAAAAAGAAGGAAAAAATTTGTGCAGATTTGTAGCGGCAAATCGCGCCGCAGGGCTTGCATTTTTTTCGAAAACATGGTATGATTATGTTACCGAAGTGAAAGAAAGTGGAGGAGCAAAACCATGAAACTGAGTGTTCTTGCCAACCTGTACGGCAAAAAAACGCTGGAGGAAACCCTGCAGATTCTCACCGGCCTCGGTGTGCACACCGTAGAGCTGGGTGCGGGCGGTTATCCCGGCAAAGCACACTGCAACCCTGCGGAGCTGCTGGCGGATGAGAAAAAATATCAGACATTTCTCAATACCCTGAAAAAATATGACGTTTCGGTCTGCGCGCTGGCCGCGCACGGAAACGCGCTGCACCCCAACCGCGAGCTGGCCCGCCAGTATGACGAGGATTTCCGCAACGCGGTTCTGCTGGCCGAAAAGATGGGTGTGGACACCGTGATCACCTTTTCGGGCTGCCCCGGTGACCAGGAAAACGCAAAATACCCCAACTGGGTCACCTGCCCTTGGCCGGAGGACTTTCTCGCCATTCTCGACTGGCAGTGGAACCAGAAGCTGATTCCCTACTGGAAGGAGGCCGCCGCCTTTGCCGAGGCGCACCATGTACCGCATATCGCTTTTGAGATGCATCCCGGCTTTTGCGTGTACAATCCCGAAACGCTGCTGAAGCTCCGCGCCGCGGTCGGCCCCGCCATCGGCGCCAACTTTGACCCCTCGCATCTGATCTGGCAGGGGATGGACCCGGTTGCCGCCATCCGCGAGCTGGCCGGAGCCATTTACCATGTGCACGCAAAGGACACCAAGGTGGATCCCTACAACACCGCCAAGAACGGCGTGCTGGACACCAAGCATTACAGCGACGAGATTCACCGCGCGTGGGTATTCCGCACCGTGGGCTACGGTAACGGAGAGACCTACTGGCGGGATCTGGTTTCCAATCTGCGCCTGTGCGGCTATGACCGTGTGCTCTCGATTGAGCACGAGGACAGCGTGATGACCATTGACGAGGGGCTGCGCAAGGCCATCAGCTTCCTGAACAATATCATCATCACCGAGGCCAAGCCGACCACAATGTCTTGGGCATAAGAATCCCGGTGACGCAGGGGCAACAGCATACAGAAACGCCACCGCGTTCAAGTGACCGCCGGATCCGTTGGATTCGGCGGTCACTTCTGAAGCTCAAGGCTGCCAACAACAGCCAAATGGTCATGAAAAACTTTCATACTTCGTTATCAGAAAAAACTCTTGACTTTTCAGAAAACAGAAACGTGAGGCGCCTGTGTTTGAGACAGTCCGATATGCTTTTCCCATCAATATCATGCAAAAAGGTTTCAAGTCTCACATCCGCGGTTTTGCCGCGAGTTCAAATCGGAGCATTGGGAAAGGCCAATGCAATCGGGTCCATCGGCCTGTGATGATACAGATACGCGATGACAAAATTCCTTGCTTCGGGGTATCCAATACCCGAGCAGCGAAAAATAAAAGTACGGGACCGATCTGCCCAAAAGCAAAACATGACTTTCCAAAAACAAAAGAAGTAAAAAAATTGCAAAAAGGGGTTGCTTTTCGGATGCAAATGTGATATAATAAGAAGCACGGCGGATCCGCCGTATACAGGGGTATAGCTCAGCTGGTAGAGTACCGGTCTCCAAAACCGTGGGTCGCGGGTTCGAATCCTCCTGCCCCTGCCAAACAGAAGCAGCCCATCGCTTTTGCGATGGGCTGCTTCTGTTTGTTAGCGTGTATTCCGGGATGAAAACCCCCGCAAATTGCCGCCTTTGGCTACAATTTTGCCAGAGCGCGCACTGCAAATCAGTAAAAACTTATGATTGCATCGGCGCGCGCTTGGGTTCAGATTTCTCCTGCCCCTGCCATGATGAGTGGTCAAAAAAGATGCAGCCACGAAAATAGCACTGAAGTGCGAGAAAAACGGAGATATCGAGAGATTTCTCCGTTTTTTTCGACTCTGAAGTTTTT
>CALXUY010000050.1 GCA_944391805.1 uncultured Clostridia bacterium | reverse complement strand
CATGATCCGTTCGATCCGTTCCAGAAATTCTTTCTTGTGCGTGCTGACTTCTTTCAATTCGTCGTGCAAAAACGACATGCTCATTTGTTTATCCATGGGTTTATTATACCATGTTTTTGTCTGAATTTCAAGCCCCTTGCTTTGCGCGGTGTTGCCTTAAGTGTGAAATGCAAAAGCTTGCCTCAGCTTTGCCCGAATACGGCACCGTTATGGCTCTCTACGGCGTCGGCGAAGTGCTTGGACCTCAGCTCATAGCGGAGATAGGTGACGTCAGCAGATTCAAAAGCAAAAAGTCACTGATTGCTTTCGCGGGTATTGATTCTCCCGCTGATCAGTCGGGGCAAGTGGACAACAAGTCCAAAGCCATTACCAAGCGTGGCTCCGCGTCACTGCGAAAAACATTGTTTCAAGTGATGTCTGTAATTCTGCAAAACAGCCCCGAGGATGAGCCTGTCTATACATATCTTGACAAGAAGCGTTCCGAAGGCAAGCCATACAAGGTTTACATGATCGCTGCGGCAAACAAGTTTCTTCGCATCTACTACGCCAGAACCAAACTCGCCCTTGTCAACACTTGAAGTCGCAAAGCGCATTTTGCGCTGCGAGTTTACAAAAAATTCGGAATTACTATTCTGAATTTTTTGTGGTTTGCTTGCAAACCTATTGACCAACATGACCTCGGTATAATTATCCTTCGGGCGAAGCACCTTTGTGCTTTGCCCTTGATTACCTTGACCGGCGCAAAAATTTTCACGTTGCGGTGGTCTTTTTGTTATGCCTTATTTATAGCTTAAAATAATTTTGACTTTTTTCATTTTAGGGCTTGACTTTTATTAGCAGGTCTTTCAAAGATAAGATTAACGGGTGAAGACGAAGATGCCAATAGTATTTAGAGCTTGTCAGAAGGATTGTAAAACGTTTTTCCCACATTCTTTCGCCAAAAATTATATGTATAAGCTACACAAAGTAAAGGTTAAAATAAACGCTGTCGCGACCTTGACTTTGTGTATCATATACAAAGATCATTAGTTATGGAAGAATGTGGGAAAACATGCAGATGCATTTACACAAAATTCTTGACAGGCCCCGTTTTCATTTTTCAGCGCTTTTTCTCCAATTTCCCCATCCGGATTCGAAAAAGCGTCCATCCCCCGGCATTGGCCAGGGTATGGACACTTTTTGTTTACAGTATGGGTGGGAGCGCCGGGCTATGCCCGGCGCTCCCACTGCACGATTCCGTGCGCTGCCGCACGGTCTTTTTCGATTCCGCTCTGGCTTTGCCGGAATGCACCGATTACTGAATAAACGCTTTCATCTCGGCAATAAGCGCCTTGGTGGACTCGGCCGAAGCGTCCTCCGCGAAAATGCGGAGCAGCGGCTCGGTTCCCGAAAACCGGCAGATGACAAAGGAACCGTCGTCAAAATAGACCTTGCAGCCATCCGCATACCCCACCTTGGCAATCTGTTTGCCCGCAAACGCAGGCAGGCGCTTCTCCTGCATCAGCAGCCGCTCCACGCGCTGACGGTCCTCGGGTGCGAACCGGAAATTGTCCTCTGCCATCACAAACACGCCATAGCGATCGGTCAGCTCCCGCCAGATCTCGTGCGGCGGCTTGCCGATGGCACACACCATCTCGACAAACAGAGAGGCCGCGTAAATCGAATCCTTGCCATAGATATGCCCTCTGACGGTCAGGCCGCCCGAGGACTCCCCGCCCAGCACGGCGTCCACCTCGTCCATTTTGGAGGAGATATACTTGAAGCCGACCGGCACCTCATAGCAGTGCTCGCCGAACGACTCAGCCACCCGGTCGAGCATGTGCGTGGTGGCAAGATTGCGCACCACTGGCCCCTTCCAGCCGCGGTACTCGTGCAGATAATAGTAGAGCATCACCAGGATCTGGTTGGCCGAGATGTAGGTTCCGTCCGGGTCGATGATGCCGAGGCGATCGCCGTCCCCGTCCACGGCAATGCCGAGATCGTAGCCCTCGCGTGACACCCGCTGCACCAGCGTGCCAAGCTGACGGTAACCGGGCGCCGGCATTCCTCCGCCGAAATACGCATCCTTATTGGAATTCATCAAATCCACCGTGCAGCGTGCCGTGTACAGCACCGTCATCAAAGGATAGGTCCCGGAGCCGTGCATCGGGTCAAACAGAATGCGCATACCCGCGCGGCGAATGGTGTCAAGCTCCAATTTCGACAGGATGGAATCGAGAAAATCGTTGAAAGGGGTTTTGAGAATTGTCACCAGCCCCTGCGTCTCGGCCTGCGCGAATGGAATACTCCTGACCTTGGCGCGCGCAATCAGCGCCTCCAAACGGGCGGTACACTCCACCGGGGCGTCCCTGCCCTCCTCCACAATCAGCTTGATGCCGTTGTATTCGGAGGGATTGTGACTGGCTGTGACCTCCAGCCCATAGTGCAGCCCCTCATGCTTCACCGTAAACATCACCAGCGGCGTGGGCGCGCTGCGATGCATGAACCAGACCGGCACCCCGTTGCCGCACAGCACCTCGGCAATCCAGACCGCGGCGCTCTCCGAGAGGAAGCGGCGGTCATAACCGATCATCACCGGGCGGTCGGTTTTCTGTTCCTCGCGCATCAGGTCGCACACCCCCTGCGCCACTCTCATGATATTCTGCTTGGTAAAATCGTCGCCGATGATGGCTCTCCAGCCGCCGGTGCCAAACCGGATGGCTTCCGCCGCACAGGTCTGCATGTTTTGTTCCTCCCATCATATCCGGCTGCTGCCGGAAAATCTGTCTCCATTATAAACGAACGGATGTCAAATGAAAATAGGAAAAAAGGCAGAAATTCTTTCAGAACAGACATTTTTCCGGGGCCGACCAAACCCCATGTTATATCCCTATGCCCCACCACAGAAGCAGGCACACACATCGGATTTACGGCGGGACATTCTTCCGGAGGCAGCCCGGCCGGGAGCGGACGGTTGGCTGATTCTCAGGGCGTTGCCGTCCGCTGGGTTCGCTTTGTGATGCGCCAGGATACGATTTCAGCGATCAGGGCCGCGGCCGTCCCGGCAATTCCAATGGACAGATCACGAACCCGATGGGTCCGCAAGTCATCCAGTGCGGCTTCGGTTTCGGCCAGCCGCGTTTGCAGGCTCTCCTTTTCGGCAATGATGCGCAGTGTGTCCTCCCCGGTACTGCTCCGGATTGCTTCCTCCATCTGGGCGATGGAGGCTTCCAGCTCCTGCCGCTCCTCAGTCCGGCTCCGATACAGCAGATTTTCTTCGCTTCCCTCCACCCGATATGCGTCCAGCAGCACCCGGAATTCCCCTTCTCTGCCTGCGCGGCTCTGCTCCTCCACACTTCCGGCGCCCAAATATACCGGAATCGCAATCAGAAGCAGCACAAGCCCACCGGACGCGGTGATCCCGAGCGCACACCTCGCCCTCACAGGCTTCCAGAAGGCAAAGCGCCGTGTCCCTCTTGCCAGAAGATACGCCATTGCCAGAACCGCGGCGCCGGAAACGACAAAAACAATGGCGGCTGCACGCCCGACGGCACCGGCAGCCTGCGCAGCCGGCCCGTCCCCATCGAACGCCCCCGTTGTGGCTCCGGCCTGCTCGGCGATGCTCTGCGCATAGCCTGCTCCAAAGTCATTTGCATGTTCCAGAAACAACGTCGGTAGCCCCAGACTGATGAAGGCGCATACCGCCGCCGCGGACGCGGCAAGACTCAACGCACGCAGCCCCTGCCGAAGCCAGAACCCCTCCTTTGGTTCCTCGGCAAAAACCGATCTGCACACCGCATTGAGCACACATGCCAGCGCCGTGAGCGCAACCAGCCAGACAATGCTCTCGGGCCGATAACCCGGCCGAAGACCGATCAAAGTGAACACGAGCAGAAACGCCAGATTGGCAAACGCATAGGCAAAGCAGGCATGCAGGACGGAAAGGCGCTGCAGCTCGGGCTTTCCCAGCTTTTTATAGTGGAGCAAAAGATCGATGGCTTTTGCGATCAGCCAGACTGCGGCAAACACGGGGAAGCATGCGGCGAACGTCAGGTAAGCCAACAGTGCCGCAGCCCGAAGCGCCGTCAATATTGCGGAAAGCTGCCCGGTATATTCTTCTGCTCCAAAATCGGACGGCAGAACGTATGCGTCCCATGCGCAGAGCAGGTCGTTCAGCTTCTCGCTCGACGTCAGACGGTGCAGCGCCTCCTCCTGCTCCGGAGAAGCCGCGCTTTCCCGTTCCTCGCGCAGCTTTGTCAAAGAGGCCTCCAGCTCGGCACGCACTGCCTCGTCCGCATCCTCTATCCGGCTTTCAATCTGCCTGATCTCAGCCTCAATGGTTTGCAGGCGCACAATCTGCCGCAGCTCGCCCATGTACCTCCACGCCCGTACCGCGGTATCCATATCCGGCTGCAGCTCTCCGGGCATATCCTTCATGCTCCCGGTATAGCTCCCGTTCCGGAACCACTCCGACCGCTCTCCTCCCAGCTCCATTCGCACAACCGGAATGCTGCTGACCAGCAAAAGCATTGCCGAAAGCAGCAGCATCACGCACGCATAAAGCCGCGCAAATTTCTTTTTTCCCCTTTCGTACATTTTATTCTCCCATAATCTCTTTTTCAATTCTAATATTATACAATATTCATTATTATTTGTCAATCATAAATATCCAACCGAATCCATGATGAATTCATTGAATTCGTATAAAACGCCTGAAGCTCTTCGGATTTTTTATTATATATCGGTTTTTCCCCGACAGATACATGCGCGATGCAAACCGCCGCATGAGGAAATGAAACGGATTTCTTCGACTTTTGTACATGAACGATTGACAAACGGCAGAAGATATGGTAAAATGTAAATGAACAACCAGAATTTGATGAAAACGAGGATCACAAGAATGCATTGGTCGGAAGAAATTGCGCAGCGGATCATTGAGCGCAATCCCAACAAGGAGGAATACGTCTGCGCTGCGGGCATCAGCCCCTCCGGATCGATTCACATCGGAAATTTCCGGGATGTTGCCACCCCGCTGTTTGTCGTCAAGGCGCTGCACAAAATGGGGAAAAAGGCACGGCTGCTGTTCTCCTTTGACGAATTCGACCGCTGCCGCAAAATTCCCGCAAATGTCCGGGAAGTGGTGGGAGACAGCTACGACAAATATATCGGCTGCCCCTATGTGGACATTCCCGACCCATGGGGCTGCCACGAGAGCTTTGCCGCACATTTTGAGGAGGAATTCCTGCGCGCGATGGAGCAGTTCGGCATTGAGCTGGACCGCCGGTATCAGGCAAGGCTCTACCGCTCGGGCGCCTACACAAAGGACATTCTCGAGGCACTGCACAAGCGCGGGGAAATTTTCGACATTCTGGATTCCTTCAAAACCAAGGATCCGGACAAGACCCCCGAACAGCTCGCGGCTGAGCGGGAGGAGGAGCGGAAAAACTATTACCCCGTGAGCATTTTCTGCCCAGAATGCCACACCGATTTCACCACCATCACCGGGCTTTCGGACGACTGCACCACGGCGGAATACACCTGCCGCTGCGGGCACAGCGGAACCTTTCATTTTCTCACCGACTTCAACTGCAAGCTGGGTTGGAAGGTGGATTGGCCCATGCGCTGGAGATATGAGCAGGTCGACTTTGAGCCGGGCGGAAAGGACCACGCCGCCCCCACCGGCTCCTATTCCAACGGAAAAATCATATCCGAAAAGATTTTCGGCTACCGCCCCCCGCTGTTTCAGGGCTATGAATTCATCGGCATCAAGGGCATGACCGGCAAAATGTCTGGCTCCACAGGGCTGAACCTCACGCCGGACACGCTGCTGAAAATCTATCAGCCCGAGGTGATCCTCTGGCTCTACTCCAAAACCGAACCGAACAAGGCCTTTGACTTCTGCTTTGACGACGGCATCCTGCGCCAGTATTTCGAGTTTGACAAAATGCTGAACGACTGCCGCGCCGGCAAGGCGACCGAGGCGGTGCAGGCCATCATGTACAACTGCGCCATCGAGGGCAGAACCGTGGAAACAGTCCCTATGAGCCTGCTCGTGCAGCTCGGCTCGATTGTCGATTTTCAGATTCCCATGCTGGAAACCGTGTTCCGCAAGATCGGAACACCCTACACCTACGCACAGTTTGCCGACCGGCTCGACCGGGCGAAATACTGGCTGGAGCAGTGCGCGCCCGAGCAGGTCAACCGCCTGCGCGAAACCCGCAGCTGGGCGGTCTACAACACCCTGAGCGAGGAGGAGCGGCGCGCAGTCACCCTGCTGCATGACGGCATTGCCAAGGGCGGGTACGATCTTGACGGGCTGAACACCATGCTCTACGACATCCCCAAGCAGGTCTGGCCGCAGCTGGACGGAAGCCGGGAGCTGCGCGGGGTGCAGAGCGCCTTTTTCAAGGCGGTCTACCGGCTGCTGCTGGACAAGGAGCAGGGGCCGCGGCTCTACCTGTTCCTCTACGCAATCGACCCCGCCCGGTATGTGAATCTGCTGGACTTCTCCTACCCGCAGACCGAGGCAGAACAGGCGGCAGAGGCCGCCGCGGCCGCTCCCGATCAGGTTTCCGAAGCCTGCCCCGCCCCGGCGCCAAAAGCGCCGCACGGCGAGCCGGACCCGGTGGCTCCGGTCAAGGAGCAGGTTGTAATGGAGGATTTCCAGAAGCTGGACTTCCGCGTCTGCCGGGTGCTCAAGGCCGAGCCGGTGCGCAAATCCCACTCCTGCCTCAAGCTCACGCTGTTCGACGGTCTCGGAGAACGGGTCATCATGTCCTCCATTAAGGCCGAGTACACGCCCGAGATGCTGGTCGGGCGCAAAATCATCGTGATCGCCAACCTCAAACCCAACCGCATCTGCAATGTCAATTCGCAGGGTATGCTGCTGGCCGCTACCAACAATGCCTGCGGCTGCCAGATCATTTTTGTGGATGACAGCGTGCCAGAGGGCACCGCAATTCACTGACGGTTGACAGCCTGAAATGCCGTGCAGGTTGTAGACAAAAGGCAGTTGAAATAAAAAGTGTACAAATGCTATAGCCACTTTTTCTCTGCAAGAAGAGGGCGCAGAGAAAAAGTTATCAAAAAGAGACGCCGAAAGGGATATTTCGCCGTCT